>JBDKTO010000006.1 GCA_039680175.1 Veillonellales bacterium
ATTCCCCAGCGCAAACGTGGATCGCTATCATCCAAACGGATGCGTGCCGAGTAGAGAATGTCACCGCTTTTCTCGGTGTAGTCCAAGGATATCCATTCAACCGTTCCATGCAACTCCAACCCTGGGAAGGCATCGACAGTGAGAGTTACCGGTTTGCCGGAATCAATCTTTACAGCTTTGATCTCGTCCAAATCGACTGTTTCACCGACCCAGCTCGAGAAATCCGCCAAATGCAAGATGGGTTCTTTTGCTGAGACGACCTGCCCGATAGTAGCATCAATCGAGGTGACTACTCCATCAAACGGCGCTGACAGAACCATTGCGTCCAATGCCTTTTGGGCGGCATTCACATGCGCCTGGGCTGAATCAATTGGATTAAGCCTTCCTTCAACGGTTACGCCGTTGTTCGAGATCACCGGAGTAGAGATATCAGCCGCTTGTGCATCTGAGTCCGCATTTTGGGTTGAACTGCATGCCGACAACAATAAAGCAAATAGGACTGTTATCAAGAGTGGCAAGAATTTATTCATCGGCTTGGAAAGAGATTTTGTTTTCATTTTTTTCCTTTTTATTTATTCTAAAATTATTCGTAGGCCAAGACTTCGCGAATGGTTAGTTTAGTGGCACTCCGCGCAGGTGCATGACTGGCGACCACTGAAAGTACGGATACAACCACAAACCAAATAATGAAGCCGGTATATGTAAAACCGCATTGAGAGGGGATGCCAAATAACGCACGAGTCACCAAGTCTGATAATAATTTGCTAATCGGGAAGGACAGAACAGATCCGACTATCCAGCTAATCCGACCAATGCCCAAACCTTCGACCAATACCATCTTCACCAGGATCGAATCGGAAGCGCCAATTGAAGCGCATCACTCCAATCTCGCGTGTACGGTCAATTATATTCATGCTCATAGTCCCAGCTAATCCGATACTGCCCACCAGCGCAGTCAGAATTGCCAGAATGAGCAAAAGATTAGTCAAAACTGCAAAGGACGCAGCAGAAGAGTCGTTTATGCTGCTGCCCGTTGTCAGATTGCTGACATGGATTCCATTAGAATTCAGTAGTGCCTGGACCTCCTCAGCCAACATTTTTGCGCAGCACTGTCAGGGTGGTCCTTAGCAACAATGCGGTAAGTGGCAATCATATTCTGCACTTGCCACGGCAAGGTGGTCAGGTACTCTTGGTTGATGTAAGCTGCCAAGCCACCGATCTTGCCTGCAAATTGGAAGAATCCAACAATCACCCATTCTGTCGTCTCACCGTCGATTTGTAGTTCGATGGAATCACCAACTTTCAAGTAAGGAAATCGTTCCTGAAACTGGTCATTTAAGACAATTATGTTCTGGATCTCCGTTTACCAGTGTGACACGGAAACCGCCCACGCAGAATTTCTGCTTTCAAAGGCAGAATACAAAGCTGTTAGGGAGCTAGGAGCAGAAAAAGGACGCATATGTTTTATGCTATCAAATCTGGCAGGCATTTGCCCTTGGTAAGGTAACGCCGGAGGAAGCCAACCGGATGGGCGACAAAATGGCAACGCACTAGACAAAGGGCAAGCAAGCCTTTCTCGGCGCTGCGCACTTTGACCGCAAGCATATAAAGTTTATTTCAATTCCACGTCACCTGACTGCACGAGAAAATTTCGTAATTTCTGGAACTTGTCGTTTGCTCTGCGGCGGCTTTCAGACTGCGTTTGCCTTGAAAACCGCCTGTCCCAGATCAAACATCCGCAATTGCACAGCAAGGGAAATACGAGCATTATGGGCAAGGGCTTGGTGACAAAAAGCCTCTGCCGTTTCATGAACGGCTAAAGACGCAGATGGGGATATTTGTCTTGCCGAAAAGCCGCCGATATAGACGCGTTTTGCAGGTTATGGCCGCTGCTGGCTTAAAGTGAAATGCAGGTGTGGTGGCATTATCAGCTCCCGGTCAGAGAAGCAGTAGCGATTTACCCGGCTCCATTCTTCCACGCTTTGAGAGGGTTACAGCAAGAAGTTATTCAGGCTATTGTTAAGAGCCAAGCCACTCCATCAAAGGGCTTGTCGGAATTACCCATAAGTTCAACCTGATAATTGACATTCAGTTCTGGATAAGAGCAGGAAAAGGACCGGCCTTGAGCAGTGGACCAAGGTGTTCAACTAATAGCCAATTGAAGCGCCGCTACAATATTTTCAGGAAAACGACTTGTTGGAGTATAAGCAGCTGGAGAAAAAAGTAACGGAAGCCGCAGACAGTTTTCATACACTTTAAATAAAATCAAGATCATTGAAACAGCGCCGGATACTAACACCGACCTAATGGATGCGACGGTTGATTATGCCAAAACCCACGCCGTATCCGATGGATACAAAGCAGTAAATACAGTCGGAAGTATTACACGGAACATGAAGCCGCTATTAAGTTGCTCTGAGTGGCACGGGCCATATTCCAGCAGATCCTGTCTGGGGCAAAACTCCCGAAAATGGATGTGCCGGAACAGGAACGACTGTCAGCAGAAAAAAGAGCGCCTACAAGAAGTACCGGACAGTACGGAAAAATATGCAGGGACTTATAATAGTAAAGCAAAATATTGATTATTCGTTCGGCCCGACAGACGTACAGAAAGACAAGAAAATGGAAAGATAGCAACATGACGCAACAAAGAGTACGAAGCGCCCACTTCGCGTTAAGTTGGTCCGAAGTGGCAGCTAAAACTATATTATGCTGTGTGACTAGAACGAATTAGTGTTATAGAATATTTTTCATCATTACATTATTACAACATATATAATGCTTGACAATAAGTCACAAATGTTTTATTATGATTATGGATTTGTAGTAAACAAAGGAGATGCTTTCTGAATAATAGCGAATTAATATTTGGCATAATGTCATCATTTGGATACAGCCAGTATTCATTTGATGACCTTAAGTACCTGACATCTCCGTTTGAAGTCACAGAAACTAGTTTGAGAACCAGCCTCTCCAGAATGATTCGAGAAAGTATAGTACAATCTATGAAAGAGGGGAAAACCGCATTTTATTGTTTAAGCCAAAAAGGAAAGACGATCAGTTCCAACGTATCATTAAGTTTTAAGGAATTGGATTGGGACCAGTGGGACAGAGAATGGTGGGGATTTCTTTTTTCAGTTCCAGATTTACAGAATCAACATAGGCATAAAATTCGCAAAAAAATAGTTGCATACCGGTTTGCTAACTATTACCCTGGTTTTTGGATAAGACCTCTGAATTCCGATGAAAAGATAGGGGAACACCTTCAACCATTAATTAATACTGGAAACTGTGCCCTAATCAAATTTAGATTTGAGAAGGAAATTACCAAAGAAGAGGTAGCTAAACTATGGAAGCTTAATAATATTAATGAAGCACTTGGAACAACGATAAGAGATGTTGAGGAGCATTTAAGCGTAGCAGAAAAGTATAAGCCAGAACAGGGATTACTTTATAAGTTTTTGGTTGGCAATGATATTGTAAATGCTCTTTTCAATGATCCACTGTTACCTGATGAATTTCTGCCAGATAATTGGAAAGGGAAACAATTACGTCGATTATTCATTACATTTGATAAAACCATGACAAGAATTGCTAAGCCATATATAGATAAACATTTTCAAAATGAATAGGGAGAAAGAGCAATGGATGTTTGGAAAAAGCGATTAAACGGAGACCCTGTTCCGTGGTTGCTCTCGAGTAATCCATGGACACAATATGCTTCAATGGTCAATTTGTTAAATATTTCACCTGCTTCCTTTGAAGCAAAGCAGGTTAAAAAGAAATTGCTTGAACACCCCTTAGTTATTGACAAAATTAAGGAAACAGAACAATGGCTAACCAAAGCTGCAACTAGAAATAGTGACCCGAATATAAGTTATTTTAAGTTGCGCATGTTATCGGAATTTGAACTGAACATTAACGACACAGGAATAGAGCAGATTATTAATAAAGCCATATCTCATAAAATAGAAGGAATGTTTGCTGTAAGAGGACGAACACCTGACATGCAGCAACAAGGGAAAGAATATGTAGCATCCGATCCTTATGCTGACATATGGCACATTTCCCCATGTAATTCTCCTGCTATAACATATTCTCTTATAAAACTAGGGTACATGAGTGAAGAAGTTACTCGTGCAGTTAATGCACTTTGTGAAAAATGGGATACACCGCTAGGCTGGTTTTGTCATTTCTTCTTTGTTGAGGGCCAATATAAAAAGCTACATGCAGGATGTCCCATGGCAGGAATTATGGCTCTAGATGTATTCTCTCTTATACCTGAACTAAAAGAATCGATATTTGCAAGAAATGCATTTGAACCTATTCTTTTTCATCGCAACTATGGGAAAACAATTTATTATTTTGGACGTTCAAAAAAATTCTGGACAATGAAGTTTCCTTTCGTTTGGTATAATGCACTATATCTTGCGGATGTTTTAACAAGATTTAATTTTTTAAAAGGCAATGACTTGGTTGAAGACCTTATAAAATGGATTGAATCCTGCCAAGATGAGCAGGGACGGTTTAAGGCAACATCGGTTTTTATGCCATATAAGGAGTGGGATTTCAGTAATAAAAAAGTACCTTCGCCATGGATAACCTATTTGTGTTGCAACATTTTAAAGCGATGGTATGACCAAGATTGAAACCATAAGAACAGATATAGTGATATAAGCCATTTGCTTAAAACATGCCATAAATGAGATGTTTATAAGGAGAAAAATGAAGCTAGTTGAATGGATTTTATATCGCATTTGCAAAACAAGACTCGCATAAAAATACAAGATGGAACAAAACTTGAAAATTTCCCTTTGTTTTGTCCCAAGTGCGGACAAGAAACCTTAATCAATCTAAATCAGTTATCAAAGAGCCACACGCTAAGATGCAGAGCCGATAACATGTGAGAACGTTTTACAGTTATCGACTCACTCTTTTTACAGGGTTTAAAAAATGGAAAGTCTTTGTTTTGCGCACATCGGGCCAAGTTGTCCTGATGTGAATCCCCTTTGCCGATCTCATCGCCTCCATTTCAATTTGGCATCCCAAAATCAAAATGGAGGAAAAGCCATATGGCAAAGACCAATCTGCGGAACTATTACACGTTTTACAAAACCGACCTTTTTATTGATGTACCCGATGAAATTAAAAGGAATATTCTCTTTGTGCCACTTTCACCCTGGCGGTGTATGAACACAAGATCACGGCTGAACAGCTACACGCGGCAATTGCCGCTTTGCCGGACAAGCAGGCAAAGCGTATTTACACGCATTATGTACTCTGCCTGAGCAAAGCAAAGATTGCATGGGCCGAGAGCATAGCAGAGAGCGCTATAAAAAATACTATATGGCATGGACTGAAAAATATGGAGAAATATTTAAAAAATTTCTCTAAACTCCTGCCTTTTAATCTTCTAAATTTCATGGTTATTAGAAAGGACTTTTCCCTTCAATGTTCCTTGACAACCGAATAATGACAACTCAGATACATTCAAAGCATGAGAAAGCCAGGCTGTAGGACGCGGCATGACTTCCATTTAACGGTATGTGCAATAAACGC
>JBDKTO010000007.1 GCA_039680175.1 Veillonellales bacterium
AAATCGGCGATGGTCAAAGGAATTCGTTCCCCTGCTTCGTCAACCCTTAAAATGACAAATTGTCCCGGCTGAGCTTTATGAGCAATCAAGGGCGCAGCCATTTCAAACAGTTTGACATTGGGCGCCAACTCTTGTTTTACAAGAATTTTATACATAATGACCTCCCTACTTAACAGATATACCCCTCTTTTTTCAAAATAGCAACCGCCTTATCATATTTCGCTTCCGCTATGCGGATTACCGGTCCCGTACATCCCATGCCGCTTTCCGCATAGATGCCGTTCTTCCATAAGGCCGTTACGCCGTCTTCCAGGTCCATGATTTCGATACCGAAAATCTGCGCCGTAACAATTTCTTTTTCCGGTGCTTTGACTTTAGCTGTTGTTTCAGCCGGTTTAGCTGATGCTTTATAGGCTGCCAGGATATCCTGAATACCCGCCTGCCTGGCTGCAGCAAATTCTGCTTTGGCCTTTGCAAATATGCCATTTCTTACGAGCTCGGCGGCATAGCGTATAGCGCCTGCAATAAGAGGTGCACCGGAAGCACGGGATACAATCATAACAAGCTTTTCATAATCCTTGCCAATGCCGGGTCCATAGCCATAGCCCATAGACTCATAGCTTCCGCCTGTCGTATACGAGGAAAGCATTTTTAAGAGGATATTCCCCGTAAGCGGATCGGTAACTAGGACATCCGGTGTGCCTTCTAATACGTCGTTACCCCGCATAACGCAACCGCCATCAGCCCGGGACGATTCGGCAAAGTGAATAGGATACCCTTGAGCGGCCAGCTCTTTCAAGGCCTTTTCCGTCTGGCGGGCGCCGTCTACGTTCAGAATGCCGATAGTCGGTTCAGCAATACCGCAGGCTTTCGCCGTAATCATGCCGTACACGGCGTTTTTGATCATCCCTTCGATGCGGTCCGTACTGGACGTACCCGTCGTCGTGGCAATAAACATTTCCCGGCCTTTGCCTGGGGTAATGACCCGGCCAACAGTGGAGACACCGATCGGGAATGGGAAATGCATGGTGACAGCCCCGTCTATTTCATGAGCGTCGAGCATTTCTTCCATTTTCTTATGGCCTGCTTCATCGTCGTCTACAGGGATGGTCGTAATACCGTCGTGCTCCAATGTTCCGATATAGTATACATCTATGCCTGATCTTGCCGCCATAATGGCGCCGGCCATGGAGTTTTCTTCACCGTGCTCGCTGCCCATGCCCGTCAGCGCGATCTTCGGCTTTGGTCCAAAGGATCCTGTTTCCAGTCCTTCCGCCATCATCAGGAATGTCTTGGCAATCGTTTTCTCTATACTTTTCCTCATCGTTGCACCTCTATTCTGCCGATTCATCTGGCATCAGGGAATGGGCAAAGTCCTTCATCGCTTTAGCAATCAGGCTGCGAACCTGCTCTTCCGATACAGAGTCCTCTTCATCCCTGCCGCAGTTAGGCTGGATCACGAAAGATACACCGTCAAACAAATCGGTCATACGTCCCAGGAACAAGCTGCCTTTGCCGATAATCATAATTCTCTTTATTTTTCCGTCAAGGATATCCTGACGGGCAAAGCCAACGGCTGGAACGCCTGACGGAATATGCCCCTGCGTCGGAGCCCAGCCAATCAGGCCGTGCTTCGTTACGAAATCCGTCAATTCCTTAGGCTTTATTTCGCCATGCTTGGCCGCCAAGGCACCAATCATCTTGTAGTTAGCCAGAGGCACATCGCCGGCTCCGGCCGGCTTCGTAATATCGGCATTCTGCATTTCCGGCGAAAATTTATCAACATCCAATATATGAAGCCCGTTCCGCTCCAAGGGCTCGCTGACGAGGCTCGTCATAACCGCCTGCGGCGAGGAACCCGTGCCAACCGTATGGCGTCCCAAAATATCCAGATTAATTTCCGGATTGACGCCGTCATTGGCAGCGATAATGATGGCAAAGCCGCCCAGACAATCTTCCAGAATGGGGCAGCCCTTCTTCACATGATCTTTACCGTTCATACCCAGTTTGGCCGTGCATCCGCCGGCAGTTACAGCAACCATTTTGAAGGTGCCGGCCTTTACCAGCGATGCCGCCGTGATCATCGCATGGGTCGGAGCGGCACAAAAACCACGTACGTCTGAACCTGATGCACCTTTAAGTCCCGCGATTTCAGCTGCTGATTTAGCAAAGTTACCCCCGCCGCGCTGATTCATATCACCACAAGCTTCTTCGGCGCAATCAATAACATATTCGATGTCGTTTTTGTCAACGCCAGCGTCCTTGACAGCATAAAGCAAAGCCAGTACGCTCGAAGCCTTGCTCATGAGATTTTCGTGCATGATGTGAGCTGACAAATTTACGTCGATAGCATGAGCTCGTTTTACGCAGCCGACGAGTTTGTCCTGTACATAGAGCGGTTCCGCTGCTTCGTCTTTTACATAGCCTTCAATTTCCGGCAACTCGACGCCTTCGGTAATACGGCCTACGATTTCTTCCGTAATAATAGGATCGCCGGTAAGAGTATCCTTCGTTGCAGCAACAAATTCCTTATCCAGCTTGACGACATCAAAAACATCACAGGCCTGTACTAACAGCAGAAATTCATTTTCCGGCATGATTTCGCCAAATTTTCCGTAGCGCTTTGCGTTTTCCTTTTTTCCCTTGAAATAGGGAAAAGAAACATTGCGCAATTCTTCCGGATGAGCGTTGCCGATATACACCTGATTGGGCCAGTACGAGACCGCTTCTTCGTAAGTGCGCAAATGTCCCGGCAGAGCTTTCAAATATTCCGAATCGGGATTGACGATCTTTTCCGTCGTCTGGGTCGTGCCGTTCTGCATAACCATATCCGGTGTATGGACCAAAACATATCCGGTCCCTTGGATTACACTATTCATGTTGAACCCTCCATCTAGTATACAGATAAATATGTACTATTTATTTTTCCTTTTAAATATAGCAACAGGGTGATACTACGGCGCATTATGCACCACCATACCACCCTGCCAAGCCATCTCTTTCAGCCGTTAGCCAAAAAAGGCATTACAGATATTTGCAATATTGATCACGGATTGCGGACATCTCGCTGACAATATCGTCAATATCAAGTACCATTTCCATCATGCTGATCTGCTCTTCATATACGTCCGGATCAATTTCTGCCTTAATCTCCGGTTCACATAGATGGTATACTGTGAGTCCCAACTGGACTCCCGACAATGGACCTGCAAACGTAGGATCACCTGCTGTTACAGTTTCAGCGGCCAAACCGGCAGCTTCACCTTCAGCTGCGCCCAGCAATACGACCAGATTTTCCGGTCCATATTGTTCAGCAAACTCTTTTACCCGTTTTTGGTTTTCCAGATCCATTGCCCCGGCACTTGTTCAAACAAAGCATTCAGTAGATGCAAATACTATTTCCGCGCCTGCTGTCTTTGCGCATTCGGCCATGGCAGGGCCAGGGATACCATCACGGTCGCCGATGATAACGGCTTTTTTCCCTTTTAGGATGCTCATAAAGATTCCTCCTTGTGCTAAATTCTGCTTTATGTCTAACTATTGCTATCGTAAAGCCTTTGTGCGCCTATAAATTATAGGTATTTTTTGATCATTGCTTCGATGTTTTCCCGCGTAGCGTCATCTTTTACGCATTCATCGACCTTTTGTCCGTTCTGGTAGATAGCCATAACGGGAAGTCCCAATACCTTCTGGCCAATAGCCAGGCGGCGGGCTTTTGTCGTATTCAGTGCGCAGAATTTAATTTTATCGCCGTACTGATCGGCATATCCATGGACAGTCGGCATGAGCGCCTGGCATGGTACACATCCATCTCCGTAGAAATCAACGAATACAGTACCTTCCGCTTTCAGTACTTCGTTTTCAAACGTTTGTTTTGTAACTTCCAGCATATTATCTCTCCTCCGACTATTCCATGGAATAGCATAGCTTTATTTTTTTTCCGATAAATACTTCTCAGCCTGCATAGCCGCAATAGCGCCGTCGGCTGCTGCCGTAATGACCTGGCGAAGGCTCTTCTTACGCAGATCGCCGGCTGCAAACACGCCTTCAATATTCGTGTGCATGTCGTCGTCTGTAAGAATGTAGCCGTTTTCCATTTCCACTTGTCCTTCAAACAGCTCCGTTGTAGGAACCAGGCCAATGAATCCGAATACGCCAAACAGGCCATCTTCTTCACTCGCTTCAACCTTGCGGGTTTCGCCGGTCTTTTTGTTTCGTACGATCATCCATTGTACAATATCATCACCGCCGACCTCGTCGACAAGCGAATCCCAGAAAAAATGAATTTTCGGGTTGGCAAAAGCCTTTTCCTGCAACGATTTAGCTGCCCGCAGTTCATCTCTTCGATGAATGACCGTAACATTCCGCGCAAACTTTGTCAGATACAGAGCTTCCTGTACAGCGCTGTCACCGCCGCCTACGACATATACATCCAAATCTTCAAAGAATGATGCATCGCAGGTCGCGCAATAGGACACGCCGCGTCCTTGGAATTTCTGCTCACCCTTGCAGCCGATAGGTCTATGAGAAGCACCGGTTGCCAAAATAATAGACTTTGCTTTATATGTGCCTTTTGCGCCAACGACTTCCTTTTCATTGCCTAACAGATGCACTTCTTTGATCGTATCGGAAACCCGATCTACGCCAAATTTTTTTGCTTGTTGTGTCATCCGGGCAATCAGTGTTGGGCCTGATTCTCCCTCGAGCAGTTGTCCAGGATAGTTCTCAATTAAATCAGTGATTGCTATCTGACCGCCGTCCTGTCCCTTTTCCACGATCAACGTGGACAGACGGCTTCTGCCCGAATATATTCCAGCTGCAAGACCTGCCGGTCCAGAACCCAAGATAATTACATCATATAACTTGCTCATGTTCTCTCCTCTAATACAATGCTGCCAGATAGCCAGATTATTCTTCGATTATAGCCTGTTGACCTTCCGGCGGTACTTTTTCGAGCATGTTGAGAGCCTGTTTGACTCTGCGTTCTCTATAGGCTTGTTCGCTTGGAAGCGGTAATGTTGGATCACCAAATACATGCAGTACGCTATTACCTCTTAAAATACGGTTGGAACCGATGCCCTCCGCAATCTTCGTTAAGTTAGTTACTT
The DNA here is from genome assembly GCA_039680175.1 of Veillonellales bacterium. Lineage (NCBI taxonomy): Bacteria > Bacillati > Bacillota > Negativicutes > Veillonellales > Veillonellales bacterium. Next base: position 5,109 of record JBDKTO010000007.1, read on the forward strand.
GAATTACCGGGATACCGGCACGTTGAATTTCTTTTGTAATCATGGAACCTCCACGACTGCTGGTGCCTCACGTGGATGTTTCGATAGCCGCGTCGCATTCATCGGACAGTAATGCCTGTGCTATCCCCTCGCCAAATTTCTTACATTTATCCATCGGCGTCATAACACCCGCCGTGGAATAGATGACATCATCTAATGCTCCTACAACGCCTTCTTTAACAAGCTTACGCATGGCGTCCACCGGAACGAGACGGTTCGGATCCTGTAATACAAATGCATTGTTATAGCCTTGATGACTAACTTCCCAATCTTTCGGATTCAACGCATCCATACCTTCAATGGAATACCGTTTAAAAGCCTTAGAATTAGTTGGGACCTGATTATCCGGATTGCCAAAGGGAACCAGACCACCGTCGGTAACAAGACCAATCTTACATTCGGCCAAGGGTTTTTTCAAAACAGGAATCGGTATTTCTTCATGGTTCGGCATGATGACTTCCGTCTTGAATGGCTTGCCGTAATACTTATCAAGCAGCATATTGATGCCGCGGGTCGCTCCCGGGATGGAATAATCAATGGGAACCGCCGGGCCGCTGCCATGATAATGTTCCGCCTTGCCATCGCCAATGTTATCGCCGACAATAAGACGCTTTGCAAATACTGCGACTTCGCCCAGAACTTTACGCATATTTCTCGCGTTGTTATCACTCTGAAGAATATAGCAGCGATTCTTATAGAGATCGGTACCAGGGTTTTCGGCGAATAATGCCGTCACAGCAGGAATCTTAAGCTGCTCCGTAATGGCAGCTGTAGTGGCGCCGCACCCTAACCCATACCGACCTGCGTTAAAGCCAGGACCGGCAACAAATAGATCCGCCTTTGCCTTTTTTACTATTTGTACAATTTGCGGAATAATTTCTGCAGTTTTTTCGGCGATCGTGTTATCACCGCATATGATGGTCTCAACAATTTCATAGCCTTCACCCAAATCATGAGCAAGACCTACGCCGGGACCTACGGGACCCGTTTTAGTGGACAGGCCTACACTGGCCGTATCTTCGCCGCCCATGCCGGCATAAAACTGATTGATGTAATGAACAACTTTCTTTTTAGCCATATTTAGCAGCACTCCTTTCTTGGAATATCGGCATCAGTCGTTTCATAGAAATCACCGAGTTGTGACCAGATACCTTGATAGCAGAAATTCGTTTCATGTGTAAACGGTCCCCACGGATTCAGGCCGAGCAAGCACGGTACATTCGCCTTTTCACCGATGAGTCGAGAAACTTTTGGATGGTCAAGCGTCCAGTTTCTGCCGCTGTTGATGACAGCATCGACCTTCGGGTCGGCAATAACCAGCATGTCACCGGGTTCGTCATTCGATACTGCCGAAAAATTCAAAGCAGCCGGCATACCCATTTTTTGGCACCAATTGAACGCTAAAGCCGAATCTAACTGGCAGTGGCCCATACCGGACTTATTTAACATGACGCAATCCGCATGCAATGTTTCTTTGCATAACGTTGCGGCGATCATACCCATTGTATCTTTGCCATCGATCTTCATAACATTGTTGGCATAGACGATGCCAACAAATTCAAGATCTTTGCCGTGCCGCTTCATCAATTCTTTGATATAAACTTCATTTTGCAGAAAATAGTTCGGCTCCCAATACCGCTCGACGATAGCGCCGTCGAGTATTTCCGTCGGCTGTACAACAATGGGCAGATAATTCAAGGCACTCTGGCCGTAATACAGGAAATTCCAGGTATCATGGGAAGCGATCTGTGTAAGTAAATATGCCACCTTCGGCAGTGGTTTACCGTCCGGTCCGGGACCTACTGGACCGAGCTCGAACGTTTCTGTTTCATCCGGCTTCATATTAATGGCCATTTTAGCCAAAAATACGTTCAGGGACAATGAGGAATGCTTCAATGCTTCGGCATAACTTAGAGCGGATACTCCTTCGCCTGGCGTTGCATCCAGACAGATATGATAATGTCTGGAGAAATTGCTGTATTTTGCGCAGGGGCCTCCCATGTCCAGATAATATTTTACATTGCATTTAGCGTAGTAAATATCGGAAACGACAACGCCTTTCAAGGCTACAGTCCTGCCATCTCCTGCCGGGGCCAGTTTCCCCCAGATGCCGGGATAAGATTCTTCCGGATGATCTGCCTTGCAGCGGGGCTGCATGACATCATGGATGCCGAGAATACGGCAATCTTCTCCGGGACTTGCAATTTTAATGTCGATCGTGCCAAACAGATCACTGGCAGCAACTTTGATCAGTTCTTCCTTGTTTACAGTCAAAACGCCGTTAACCAACGAGGTCTGATCGCCAAACTTAACATCATGGACGCGAATATAATCGATCTGGAGACGTTTGCTCATACATAACTCCTTCCTTTCTTTTAATTTTTTTATTTTCAGCTATAACCCGGCCCGTAGGCCGGAATATATGCTGAATTAGCCTTTGCAAGATTTACCGTCTTTCTTGTAAATAGTGCCGTCTTTCATGACAAAGTTGATGTTCTGCGGTGCCATGACGCTCATATCGGCAATGGGATCCCCATCAATAGCAACAATATCGGCCAGCTTGCCGGCTTCGATAGTGCCGAGACGATCGTTCCAATCCATGAATTCCGCACAATAGCGAGTTGCGCCTAAAAGTGTATCTTCCGGTGTAATCCCTGCATCAGACATGCATTTGAACTCACCGTGCTGCTGGCCATGAACCATAAGCGGAGTCCCCGTATCGGTACCAAACAAACAACGTACGCCGCGATCATATATCTTTTTAATATTGGTTGCATGTTTTGGTACCAAAAACGAAGCCTTGGCTATGATAGAATCGGAAATGCCTCTTTCTTTGCCATGAAGCATCACGCCGCGGAATGTAAGGAGCGTAGGAACCGCCAAAACGTTATTCTTCAGCATATAATCGATGCATTCGTCATCGGCAAGAGTGCAATGTTCAATCGACGAAATACCCGCCTTGGCTGCATCTTTGATACCGGCAGTGCCATGAGCATGGCAGGAAATTTTAACATGATGCATCTTTGCAACATCAACGGCTGCTTTGATTTCATCATAATCCATATTTTGTCCGCCCACGTCGCCGCTATTGCTATATACGCCGCCCGTTACCATGATTTTCAGAAAGTCGATGCCGTATTTCAGCATCGTACGGCAGGCGGTCCGTACTTCATAAGGACTATCAGCCGAATTGACCGGCTTAAAGCATTGCTGACCAAAGGTCTCCTGCGGATAGCCCATCGACATATGGCCACCCGTCTGTGTAATATACATGCCGCTTGTAAAAATACGAGGGCCCCAGACAATACCTTGGTTGATGGCATCACGGATGCATTGACTGCCTCTTACTGTCGGATATCCGAGATCACGAACAGTAGTAAAACCTGCCATCAGGTCTGCCTGAACATTCCGTAAGGCTTTCATAGCAACTAACCCGGCCGGGTCATTGACTTCGCTGATCGAAGGTCCGCCGCCAAAAGCGATATGCACATGTCCGTCAATCAAACCCGGCATAACAAATTTATCGGACATATCCAGAACTTCTTCACCCGGCGCAGGCTTGTAAGCTGCTAAGTCCAATATTTCCTGGATTTTATTTTCTTTTACACGAATAACCTTATTTTTTGTCACCTTTCCCTCTACCGCATCAAACAATTTACCACATTTGATTGCTATTGCCATTGTTCTTCCCCCTTTTCACAATTTAATATCAGTAATAGAATCTTCAGCCGGACACCAGCCCGCTCACTTCCTTTCTTTTATGAAAATAATACCTTCCTCCTTCCGCTTGCAGTTTCATAATGGATTACCATTCCTTCAAATCTGATTGCTGAAGACTTTGATCACTTTCTGCCTTGATGGCCTTTTTGAGTATAACAAGCATCTTTTGTTTATCAGTCAGTAAGCTGCCTTCAATGGGTACAGAGTTAGAAACATGTGTTCCTGCAAACCAGCAATCATGATCTGCATAGCGAATATTCTGTAAAAGCAATGCTTCTTCTTGCAAAATCGTATGCGGTGAGGCTGGCTTAAAGCGACCATTCTGAACATTCCGTTCCAACGGAGTCCCCGGCATAGCTGTAAGCGTCATAACCCGGATTGAATCGGGTCTTACCCGATTGTATAAATCGGCAGTATCCAGTGCATGCCGACGCCACATTTCCTGTCCCCCCAGCCCCAATATCGAGCTGAGTCCATAATGGATCTGCATCTTATCAAGTTTATGAAGAGCCGTTACGATTTGATCCGGTGTTTCTCCCTTCCGGCTGTTCTTTAAAATTTCCCGATTTCCCGATTCCACACCTATGTACACCATATGGAGACCGGCTTGGCGCAGGGATTCCAACTGACTATCCGTCTTGTGCAGCACATCATCGGCCCGGCCATACATGGAAAACTGAGTAATTTGCGGCAGGTAACTCTGCACGTATTGAAAAACATCAATGAGATATTTGGCTTTAAATGCCAGTACATTGCCGCCGAGGAGATACATTCGATTTCCTCTGATGTCCTCATCAGCCATTTCCGCTAAATTATCTCCGAGTATTTCTGCCGGAAGAAGCTGCAACGGCGTTTCTCCGTTGGCGTACCGGCAAAAAGTACACTTTCCATAGCTGCAGCCAAGGGAAACCTCCAACAATGCGCTATTCGCTTCCAAAGGCGGTCGGTATACCCGCTCTTCCAACGTATACATAGAGAGCATCTCCTATACTCGCTAATTCCTAAGCCGTGCTTTAGGTAGTACCGGTACTACCTGTTGGGTAAAAATTTTTTTGCGTTGATATAATTTTTACATCAACACAAAAATTAGATATTTCTGACATTTATCTACCTGGTCCTACCTCTTCTTTTCAACGTCATTATAGCATGCGCTTCGACAATTTTCAATGACAAAACTAATAGTTATTAAAAATATATAGATTTTTTCTATTCGCTTAAAGGGGACTGCCATTTTATGTAGTAATAGAAAATATAACCAAAAGGAATTCAGGGCGGCTCACCCTGAAACGCAGCGACGCCGGGATGCAAAAATAGTCATGGTGCACCAACCATGAGGAGCGCCATAATGATTTAAAGCACCCGTAAAGGGGGAGTAGGAATAGGCCGCAAATGAGCTTTTAAAACAATTGCGGGAGGGTTATGGAATGTTAGCGAGGTCAATTAAACACAACATCATTATTGCTATGATGTTGACAGGATTATTAGGTTCATTGATAGTTGGCGTGTACAATGTCTACGCCACTGTCAAAGCTAATGACGAAGCGGTAACACAATATCGCACCATTCTCTACGAACAGTTTGACCGCAGTATTAAACTGCAGGTCGAATCAGCTGTAAGCATCGTGCAAACCATCTACGACAAGCAGCAGCAGGGGCTGATTCCCGAGGCGGAGGCCAAGAAACAGGCCGCCGACGTTATCAGGAACATGCGCTTCGATAACGGCAATTATTTTTGGATCGATACGGCGGAAGGTATCAACGTGGTCCTGCTGGGACGGGACCAGGAAGGAAAGACCCGTTATGATGCCAAGGACGCGAAAGGTTTTACCTTCGTGAAGGACGGCTTTATCGCCAACGGCATTAACCCGGAAGGCGGCTATACAGATTACTGGTTCGCCAAGCCCAATCAGACCGAACAACTGCCGAAACGGGCCTACACTATGCTGTTTAAGCCGTATAACTGGGTTATTGGTACAGGCAATTGGACGGATGATATCGACATTTTTGTCGAAAAGAAGGCTCAGGAACATTCTGCCCAGCTTAAAACCCAGATCATGCTAGAAATTCTCTTCTGTCTCGTTGCCCTCCTACTAGCGGCGGGTCTCGCCTATAAGATGGGGAGCAGCTTGGCGAAGCCGTTTCTTGTGATGGTTGGTCGGATTAAGACGATGGCCGACGGCGACTACTCGCATGACATCGAACAGTCGTTAATGAAACGCAACGACGAAATCGGTGATGTAGCCAAGGCATTTGATGTGCTGACAAAGAATATGCGCAACGTCATCCGCAATATCACACAGGCGACCGAGCAGCTCTCCGCCTCGTCGGAAGAACTAACTGCCAGCGCAGAGCAGTCTGCCCAGGCGTCGAACCAAGTCGCGACTTCGATTAACGATGTTGCCAATGGCGCCAACAAGCAGCTTGCAGCCGCGAATGAGGCTTCGGCTGTGGTAGAACAGATGTCCGCTGGTATCCAGCATGTGGCAGCCAACAGCAGCCAGGTGGCGGAACAATCAATCCAAACAGCCGACAAAGCAAAAGAGGGCGGCAACTCAGTCGAAAAAGCGGTAGAACAAATGGGCCACATTGAGTCTACTGTCAATACGTCAGCTGATGTCGTGGCCAAGTTGGGCGAGCGCTCCAAAGAAATCGGGCAAATTGTCGATACAATCTCTGGCATTGCCGGGCAGACAAATCTTTTAGCCCTCAATGCGGCTATTGAGGCGGCACGAGCGGGAGAACAAGGGCGGGGCTTCGCGGTGGTTGCCGAGGAAGTACGGAAACTGGCCGAGCAATCCCAGGAAGCGGCTAAGAAGATCGCCGAACTGATTGGTGAAATCCAGGAGGACACCGATAAGGCGGTTATAGCCATGAATAATGGCACCCGTGAAGTGAAAACCGGAGCGGAAGTGGTAAATGCGATCGGAACAGCATTCGGGGAAATCGTGGAACTGGTTTCGCAAGTTTCGAGCCAGGTTAGTGAAACGTCGACGGCTATTCAGCAAATGGCCTCTGGCAGCAAACAGATCGTGGAATCGGTGAGGGAGATCGACTCTCTCAGCAAGACCTCGGCGGGTGAAGCCCAATCCGTCTCGGCGGCTACTGAGGAGCAACTGGCCTCAATGGAAGAAATTGCGTCTTCCAGCGAAGCACTGTCTAAGTTAGCCCAGGAGCTCCAGGCGGCGGTTGCCAAATTTCGCGTGTAGCAGGAGAAAACTGAAGAAGGCAGCGTAACAAAAGAAGGTTCCGTTCCCACGACGGAATCTTCTTTTGTTAATGGATAGATTTTCCGAGGCACGGATCATCTTCACCATGCCAATTTTCCCACTGATTTATATCAGTATGTACATAACGCTTTGGCCTGATTTGTCGGCATGGAGTACCGTTGATTCAGGTAGCGGAGAGATGCCCCCAGTTCACCGTCCGGGCCGCCGTACTGAGTAATGACCAGCTTAGCAAAACTCACATCTGGACAGGTCACCCTCACCGGATGTTCCATTTTTTTCTCATAAAGCCACATAATCTACACTCCTTTCCTTCGGCATTCTTACATTTCCCACGGCCACGGACCTTCCACCCACTGCCACTGATCGGCGGTAAGGGGTTGTTCACCGAAGTTCAGCAGCGGGCCAAACTGACAGATATATTCTTCCTGATATTTCTTCAGCAGGTCGGCTGCACAATTATAATCGTGAATGGCTTCCCTATCACAGGGATGTGTATCTAAGTAGAGATTGAGTTCCAAAGCTACGAACTCCATCTGCTGAACCTTTCTCAGCATGGCGCATTGTTTATCCCGGTCCATTTTTTCCACCTCCGCCTCTTTTATTCCGGAATCGGATAAACGCCCCACAGCGCGGGGAATAATGTACCTTTTCTCAGCGCCTCCCGGGGAGAAAAGGCTTTATCGTAAAACTGCCATGGCACATAGGCATGAGCTAAAACCATGTCCACCATCCCCGTTTTCGGTTCACAGTATTCTTCCATGGTTTCCATACACATATTTTTCTTCATCATCGGCATCTCATCCATTTCCATCATTTGATCCATGGATTCGCATTCCTCACACCACTCGTAATCGGGCTTCTTTTTCACCAAAGCTGCCTCCTCTCAATGAATCTTACTATATCTTATGTCAATGTTTCTGTCGGTGCTACTTAGGCAACAAAAAAAATCTGATTCATCAACTTGGGAATCAGATACGAAATGCTAACCATAAACTAAAAGATATCATCAATAGGCCGGCATAATAAGAAATGCCAAAATATAGAGTCCCACCCCGATACCACGATAGATAGCGGAAAGCGCCCATAGCAGGCGGATCAGGGAAACATCGATCCCGGTATAATTGCTCACACCGGCGCATACGCCGAAAATCATGCCATGGGACGGATCCAAGGCCAGATGTTTTGCCAGTGGGAGTATCTCCATCCCGCTGCCGCCACTCTGAAAAAACTGCCATATGGTTAACCCGCTAATCAAATAGGCTCCGATGCGAATAATCCCCAGCACACAATCGCCCCCTGCCGCCTTTGTTATCATTATTGCCAGAAAAAAGGCGATTTAAACATTGGAACGGTTGGAGATTGGCGCATGGTGATTGGTACTTGGTACTTGGCACTTGGCGGTTAGCGATTGGCTTTAGCAGCTAGCACTTGGCCTATAGCTCATAGCTTACAGCCCCATGATCAATCCCGGTTGTGGAGCAAGGTGAGCCGCCTCCGGGGCGGCCTGGTCTCTACCGGTATTTCTTCCGATTGACCGGGAACGCGGCTGACCGCCCGCCGGCCGACGCTGATGAGAAGGCCGATAGCGATCAGATTCACAATCAGGGATGTCCCGCCAAAGCTAATAAAGGGCAGTGGTACCCCGATTACAGGAATCACCCCGGACACCATGGCAATATTGACAATTGCCTGGCCGACTACTAACCCGGTTGACCCTAAAGCCAGCATTTTACCGAATCCATCTGGTGCTTTGCGGGCAATGATTCCACCATAACAGCCCAAAATGGCAAACAACAGCAACACCACGACGGCTCCAGCGAATCCCATTTCCTGGCATAATACGGCAAAAGCAAAATCGGTATGGGCTTCCGGCAGATAATAAAATTTGCTGGCTCCCATTCCCAATCCGGTACCAAAAAATCCCCCTGAACCAATCGCCAGCAAGGATTGTACCGTCTGATAGCCGATAGTCTGCTGATACGCCCAGGGATTGAGCCAGGCGGCAACCCGTTCTGCCCGATACGCCGCCCCATAGGTGCCAAGAGCCATCAGAGCCGCCCCGCCGCCGCATAGCAGAAACAGTTGAATTCGCGGCAGCCCTACAACAAGATACATCGCCATAGGCACGCCGATAATAATAAGAGCCGTTCCCATATCTGGCTGTTTTAATACAATGGCCGCGCAAATCCCGCTAAAATAAAAGGGAACGGAGTGAAGACTGGCCAGACGCCGCCGATCCAACAGCCCGCCCAGATAACTGGAACTCATGATAATGGTTACCAGCTTGGCAATCTCCGAAGGCTGAAACTTAAGTCCTGCCAGATTGAGCCAGCGCCGGGCGCCATTGGCATCCACACCGCCTAAATGCACTGCAATCAGCAGCCCGGTTGTCGCTAAGATCAAAAACAGCAACAGCCGCCGAACATGATGATAATCCATGCGGCTGACCACCAGCAGCGCAATAAATCCAATAGCAAAAGCCACCAAATGGTGTTTGAGAAAAAAATAACTGTCATGGAGAAGTTGTCCGGCTAGTACAAAACTGGCGCTAAAGACATTTACCGCACCAATTAAAAATAGAATTAAAGTAATATATAATACCGCTTCATTATTATTGAGCCAAAATCTTGACACTTTGCTCATCTTCCGGCCTCCATTACTTCTGCAGCATGCTGTCCTTTTATTATACCAGAAATAAATAACAATCCCCAATAGCCAAATTATCGTCTGGGAATAAGATATAGGGAAAAACACGGACAGTTGCAAAATTGAGGTGATCGTATGGAATCGGCGTCTTATCATCTTCTGCTGCTTGATGCCGCCACTCACTCTTTACTCATAGCCGACGGACTTCAAGGGAAAATACTGCTGGAACTGGCCTACCCGGTTGGCTGCACCCCTGCCGGCCTGGCACTCACTGCCGACTGCAGCAAAGCCTTTCTGCCGGTGGTCGGCGATAATGGCTCCGGCCGGCTGTATGTCGCTAACCTTGCCGGCCATTCCCTGTACCGCCTGCCCCTGATTCTGCCCCATCCCCTGCAGTTTGCACTGCAGGCAGATGGTAGGTCTGCCTACCTGGCCGATCCCAGCGGCGGTTTATATTGCCTGGATACAGTGACCCTGAACCTATCCTGCTGGGGACAGTCGGAAAGTATGGCCTGTGTAGGCCTAGCTATTGGCGGCGAATGTCTCTATACGGCCTGGGAACTGGCTGACGGCGGCGTAATGGGCGTATTTAACCTGCAAGGGAAAATGATAGCCGAATATCCGGTGCCGGGCATCCCTACCAATATCCTGTTTGACAATCGCAGCCAGGTTATTGTGCCCTTTACCGCTAATGAAACCAGCGGCGAAGGAATCATGATTTTTGACATTCTTAAAGAAACTGCGGCTCAGCCGACAACCGTAACCATTCAGTGTCCCCAGCGTACCAGGGGACTGCGGGCCTACCCCTGTCAGGTGGCGCTTTCGCCGGATGGTTGTACCGCTTATGTTGTCAACGAGGACAGCGGCTCTGTTTCCATTGTAGATATGAACACTCGCAGCGCGATTGACTATATCCCGGTGGGCCGCTCCATTTCCAGTCTGCATCTTTTACCGGACAGCCGGTTCGCCGTGGCCGCCAGCAACATGTTTGCCGACCTGTGCCTGATTGACTTGGTCAACCGCCGCCTGTTGTCCTTCACAACCACCGACCGGGAAATTCTCGGCTTCATTGCTGTGATACCGCAGAGAAGGGATTCATAGCTCTATTCCCGCTAGAAAGGCTATGCTTGGCCCGCAATAATTCCCTATATATCGTCGCTTGTGCTTAGCTCATAGTCCATAGCAAAAAACTCCAGCGTGCCATTTAATTGGCGCTGCTGGAGTTTTTCGTAAATTCTAACAAGGTTTAATAGTATTGGGGACGCCGGTCGGCGAAGACCGGTATCTGTTGCCGAATGGTATCGACAATGCTAAAATCCACATCGGCTACAATAACTTGTTCTTCCGTTTCCGAACCTTCCGCCAGAATGTCACCCCAGGGATCGATAAGCAGGGAGTGACCGAAAAAAGTATTATTGGGATCTTTCCCCACCCGGTTGACGGCAATGATGAACATTTGGTTTTCAATTGCCCGGGCCATATTCAATATCCGCCAATGCTTACCGCGAATATCCGGCCATTCCGCCGGGATAAACAACGCTTGACAGCCGTCTACAGCTAAAGCCCGGGACAGTTCGGTAAAACGGAGATCATAGCAGATGATAGCCCCCGCCTTACCGAAGCTTAAATCAAATAAACTTCGGTGATCTCCCGGCGTCAAAAACTTGTCTTCGTCCATCATCGGCACCAGATGGATCTTGCTGTATTTATTTATAATATTTCCCTTGCCGTTAATAGCATAAGCCGTATTATAAATCTTCCCATCCCGAATTTCGGCAATAGAGCCAGTAATAATCTCCACATGATTCTCTTTGGCCACTGTTTGCAGCATTTGAACCGTCGGCCCGTTATCCGGCTCACCCAGCGTTGTTAACTGATCGAGAATATAGCCGGTCGTCCACAGTTCCGGCAGCACAAACAGCTTCGCCTGCTGCTGCAAGCCTGCCTGGATCAGTGTCATCGCCTTACGCCGGTTGGCTTCCACATCGCCCAAGGCGATATCCATTTGAATGAGTGCGACTTTCATGCATCAACCATCTCCTCCGCCAGCACAGCCACTTCGTAACTATGGGTGATCTTTCGATCCAACACGGGATCTTCCAATTCAAGCTCCCATTTTTTAGCATAGACAAACCCTTCCTGGATCGGCACCGTTCCGGAATAGATTACAGCACCATCCAGCGAAGCCTTGGTTTCCCGGCGGATTACCGCAATTAATTCCGCTACCGGCAGCAAAGCGGTAACCGCTCCCTCCTGATACAGTCGCTTGCCTTTCTCATCGGTTATCCAGGAACGGAGAATTAAAGAATCCCAATGATCTTTGACTTCTGCATAATTCCAGACAACATTTCCTACCGGCTTGATACACATTTGCTTCGATTTCCCAATATTAGAAGTTTCCAGCTCACGGTCGGTCTGGTCGCTGCCAATAGAAACCCATATCTTATCTTCCTGGAGAAACAAAACAAATTCCACTTCCCCTGACGTTTGCTTTCCCTGAACCGTGACAGTCCTTTCATTCGTAAATAAATAAGGACTAACCGGATATACGGTAGGAGTCCGTAAAGGCGCCGGAACGCCGATCTTTGCCAATTCATCAATATGTTCTTTTACTTTGGCCTGATTTCGTCCGGCATAACCGGCGCAAAATACATGGCGGACAGCAAATTCAGTTTTTTCTTTTTTCTGGGCTGTGCATACCGTTAGTTCCATAGCTTCTCTTCCCTTCTAAATGACAATCAATTATGGTACATCATAATAAGCGGCGATTTTTTCCCGGTCTTCTGTAACACCAAGAGCCAGCATCAATTTGATCCGAGCTTTAGGACCACTGCTCTCGCCGGCCAAAATAACCCCCATTGATTTTAATGCTGTGGCGGAACCTTCGTAGCCATAGATATCCAAAACCCGCCCTCCTAAAACCCGTGTCGTCAAAACGACCGGTATTCCCTTGTCCAGCGCTGCTTGAATGCCGGGAACGACGGCAGGGGGCACATTGCCCCGTCCAAAGCCTTCGACGACAATGCCTTTCACTTTCTTTTCCACCAAGCAGCGGATTAAAAAGTCATCGGCACCTGCCGCCAGTTTGATTAAATACACCTCTTCCACCAGCATAACCGGTTGAATCTTTTGCAGTTGAAGGGGTTCACGGCGAAAAATCACTCTGTCTTCATCCACATAGCCGATGGGTCCCCAAAAGGGAGAGGCAAACGTTTTTGGATTGGCCGAGTGAGTTTTCGTCACTTCCCGGGCAGCATGAATTTCTTCGTTCATAACTACCAATACCCCCTTCCCTGCAGCTTGGCCGCTCCAGGCAGTTTTCACGGCGCAGAGGATATTCTTCGGCCCGTCGGGACTGATCTGAGCCGAATCCCGCATGGCGGCCGTAAGACAGACCGGCTTGCCGGACTTCACTGTCAGATCCAGCAGATACGCCGTTTCTTCCAGTGTATCGGTACCGTGAGTCACGACAACCCCGGCAACTTCTTCCTGCTCCAGCACATCATCCACATAGTGAGCCAGCCGGAACATCTGCCGGGGAGTCATATGGGGACTGGGTATATTGGAGAACTCCAATACCTCCACTGGACATAGCGCAGATAATGGCGGCACGGCCTCAATAAGCTGGGCTCCGGTAACTGCCGGAAAAACGCCATTCCGAACGGGATCATAGCGCATGGCAATGGTCCCGCCGGTAGCAATGACAACAACTTTTTTCATACCATTCCCCTTCTAAATAAAAAATGTGAAAATAAAAGTAATCAATAAACCAACCAAAATAGAAGGTCGCTGAAACCGGTTGGCAGCTTTCAGTTCCGAATCAGGAATCACCGGAATAACAGTAGCCAAAGCCGAAACCGGACCGCCGGTGAGAAAATACTGCATAATCGCACAGCCGCCTACAGCCGCTACCGCAGCCGCAAAGGAATCGGCTCCTATTTTTAAAACAATCTGCAAAAAAGGAACTACAATGGCGGCAGAAGCCGCATTGGACTGAGTGACCAAGCCGGTAAGCGCTGAAACCAACAGCATAATCTGGATGGGCGCCAGCTTCAAATATGGCGCAAACCAATCGGCAAGAAGACTGACCAGACCGACTTTATTGATTACCGATGACATGTAAAGAAAAGCAATGGTAGCAAACAGGGGAATGGCAATCCGATTAACCCCTTCCATCATAGCATTTTCCCCTTTTGCCAGGGGCATTCCTGCTAAAAGAGCAACTATCAGGGAAGATAACACGCCGACAAGTAAAATCGGATAACCAAAAGCAAAACCGATAACCAGGATAACAAAAGGAAATATCGCCTTGCTGAACGAAACTTGATTTTCGCCATTATAAGCGGCCGCCAATTCATCAAAAGACGAAGCCGCCGGAATTACCCGATTTTTATCTTCCTGCCGCAGCCGATAAAAACTAACAGCAAAAATTGCTAAGGTACAAACAGCGCCAATCACGTTCAGCATGCCAAAGCCAATGCCGGCAGTCGCAATAATCGCCACCATCGTCGGATGAGTAAATCCGGCAAAGTTGCCGAAATTACCGGCGTGAGCCTGCACTCCGGCCGCCTTGCTGGGATCAACGCCTAATTCAACCGCTGCCGGACCGGTAATTACCGCTGTAATCGCCGGTTGGGTAAATCCGGTCAAAGCACCGATGATACCGGCGGCAATACCGCCGGCAGTACATACACCGGGGCCGCCGCCAAGCTTTCTGCCAGCCTCCATGATCTTCACAATAATGGCATTGAGAAACCCGGCCTTTTCCATGATCCCGATAAAGACCAGTACGCCCACCATATCCGCAATCACCGGGTGCAAGCCGGAATTGATCAGCTTCACGATGGTGATTTCCCCTTTGCCGCCGAAAGGAAAGCCTGCAACCATTGCGGCAATACTGGAACCGATGACGGCTGTTAAATAAATCGGAACCCGCCCGCTAATCATAAGGATTAGCGTTACAACCATAATAATCTGAGCAAATTCCATGCAAATTCTCCACCCTTCTTTTTATTCTCCAAAGAATTTATTTTTTCGTTCATCCCTCCCCCGCTTTACTCAAAAACCCACCGGTCAACTCTGAATCTCTGTTTGTGATTCCCGATTTTCCCAGTGTTTATAAATATTTTTTTGCGTATTTAGCACATGAAATAGAACCGCCTGCTTTGCCTTGACGAGATCTTTTGCTTCCAACGCAGTGATGATACCGGCATGCTCCTGCAATGTTTCCCGATAGCGTTTTGCTGTTTGAATCGCCGTAATCCCCAGCCGCCGCATCATATCGCTGAGATTGGCCAAAATCTGAATCAACCGTTTATTCCCGGTCAGCTCCGCCAGGTACATATGAAAATTCCGGTCCAGTTCAATGAAATCACCGGCTTTAAATTCATCCCCCAGCTGGGCCTGATTCTGGTGCAGCTCCTTAATTTTAAGCAATTGGCCGGGAGTGATCTTTTGAATAATGAGTTCTATGACCATGACCTCCAAGGTCATCCGCAACTGAGACACTTCTTCAATATCCTCCGCAGTGATCTCAGTCACGTAAGTCCCCTTCCATGCCTCCGTCACGACCCAGCCTTCCGTTTCCAGCCGCTTGAATGCCTCTCTCAGCGGCGTACGGCTAATCCCCAGCTTGTCGGCAAGAATTCTTTCGTTTAATTGCTCGCCCGGTTTCAGCACTCGGTTAATAATAGCCGTTTTAATCTCTTCATAAATCTTTTCCTTATAAGAAACTGCCTTTGCCACTTGTGTGATTTCCATTGCTCTCACCCTTTTTAGCCGCATCATTCAGCATACGGTATGTGGTATACCAGTTGACTGTCATTCCCCTGCTCATAAAAAGTAAAGAAGCCTTTGCGTCAAAAATAACCGCAAAGGCTTCTTTGCCTCCTTAACATAAAAAGCCCCGGGATAATAACCCCGAGGCTTCTTTGCCGTAACAATCATCTGTTATAGAGTGAATTATAAATGGAGTAATCCGCTTTGTCAAGCTATTTTTAACTGACTGCTGCCCGATTCTACTAAAAATCACATACTATCAATTAGGGCACGATTTTTCTTACTTATACAGGAATTTACAAATCATTAAACCTGAATAAAGTGAAAGGAAAGCGCAGCAGAGAAATCCCCGCTGATCGTGGCACATTTTGCAAAATATGTTATGATTGATGCTATAAGCTAAGTCCGACAGAAAAGGAATGACTGTTCATGCTAACCGAGAAAGCAATAAAATTCGAAGCTGCTTTAGGCACTTCTTATACGAAAGGCTGCCGATATTTCCAAAACGACGCGGTGCGAGAGCTGCACTATTTCTCGCAAAATAATATATTTGAAGCACGTGTCCAGGGACGCGAGCTCTATACGGTAACCGTCCAAATTAACCGTCGGCAGGCAATCGATTACTATGATTGCGACTGTCCGGCTTTTTATAGCTACAATGGAGCCTGCAAGCATATCATTGCCGTATTAAAAAAGATTCAAAAAGAATGGGACACCTACTTTGGCGTGGGAAAGGCTTTGCCCCCTACCCGGGCAACTCAGGAATTGCTGGCCTTTTTTCAAAACGAGACAGTCCCGGCAGCAGAACCGGTGAATAAAGGGAAAATTAAGCTCATCCCTACTTATTCCTTCGCTAACAGTTCCGGCGTTACCACCAACTGGCTGGAGTTTCTCATCGGCCGGGAGCGGATGTATGTTTTGAAAGATATTCCCCAGCTATTAGCGGTTTTAGACAGCAACCAGGAAATTTCTTACGGCAAAAGCTTTACGCTAACGCCTCGGAACATGGTGTTTGACGACTTATCCAAGGCACTGCTGAATCTGCTGCGTCAGGCCTATGCCGAAGAAAAGCAGCGCGTCGCCTGGAGTTATTCTTATTATTCTTCCGCCGGTTCGGCGTTTGCCGAGCCCAAACGCTTTCGTCTGACGAATTCCAATTTAGCCCGTTTTTTTGCTGCCGTCGGCGGACAACCTTTTACCGTTATATTGCATGGCGAAAAGATTACCGACGTCAGACTGCAGGAAGGAAGACCGCCGCTGCAACTGGCGGCAAAAGCAACCGACGGCGGCCTTAAGCTTGCCATGAAAGAAAAAAGCGCCGAACTCTACGGCTTGGATACGGATTTTCGCTATCTGTACTATAAGCGCGGCATTTACAAAGTGGATGACCAGTTTGCCAGCTATATTAAACCGCTGCTCCGGTGTTTTCGGGAAAATCGCAAACCGGAAACCTTTATTCCGTCAGCAGCAGTATCCGATTTTTTTTCGGCCACACTGCCGGCCCTGGAAACTATTTCCTCAGTAACTGTAGACAATGCCGTATACGACCGATTCTACAAAGAGCCTCTGGAGAAATACGTGTATTTTGATAAACTCGGCGATGGCATGAGCGCCCGAATTGAGTTTCGCTACGGAGCTCTGTCGATCAATCCGGCGGAACCTTCACCTCCGGCAGAGTCCACATTACAGGGAAAATGGCTGCTCCGGTCTACAGCCGAAGAAAATCGGGTACTCCGGCTTTTCCGGCAGCATGGCTTTACCGAATCAGCGGGAAAATTTGTACAAGCCGATGAGGAGGCAACCTATTGCTTCCTCCAGCAATCCCTGCCGGAACTTCACGACATAGCCGAAATTTTCTACTCCGATGATTTCAAACCCGTCAGCATAAAATCTACCAGTACAATGATGGCCGGCGTACGGCTGAATACGGAAACCGATATGCTGGAATTATCGCTGCACTATGACCAGTTCTCTCCCCGGGAACTGCGGGAATTATTGGCGGCCTGCAAGCTAAAAAAGCGCTATCACCGCTTGCAGAACGGCGGTTTCATTCCCCTTGATTCCCCCGACTTTCAAGCCGCTGCCGGTCTTGTGGAGCAGCTTGGCCTGCGCTCCTCCGATATTGAAAAACAGGTCATTGAACTGCCTAAATACCGAGCCCTGTATCTGGATAGTCTGGCCCGGGAAACAGCCGATTTTCATATGGAGCGCAGCAGTGCCTTTAAACGGATGGTGCAGGACATTCATGAACCACAGGATGCTGAATATCCCCTTCCCCCTGGCATCCGGGGAAGGCTTCGCGATTACCAGAAAACAGGCTTCAAATGGCTAAAGACACTTGCCAGTTATGGCTTGGGCGGCATTCTGGCCGACGACATGGGATTAGGGAAAACCTTGCAGGTCCTAACCTTTATTTTGTCGGAAAAGGCAACATCTTCCCGCCCTTGTCTGGTGATTGCCCCGACTTCTCTGCTCTATAACTGGCAGGAAGAAGTGCTGAAATTTACTCCCGAACTAAACGTAACTGTGATCACCGGCCAACAAAGTGACCGGTTGGAACAATTGCGGCACATTGATCAAACGGATCTGGTGGTAACGTCCTACGGACTGCTCAAACGGGATATCGCCTTTTATGAAACCAAAAGTTTTCACGCCTGTTTCCTGGATGAAGCCCAGCATGTCAAAAACCCCAATACACTAAATGCCAAATCCGTCAAGAAAATCAAAGCCAAAAACTACTTTGCCCTGACCGGAACCCCAATTGAAAACACCTTAACCGAACTATGGTCGATCTTTGATTTTTTAATGCCCGGCTATTTACGAACCCATAAAGCCTTTATCAGCCGCTTTGAAGCGCCGATCATCAAAAATGGCGATCAGACCGCCCTGCGGGAATTAGGGCGGCATATCAGCCCTTTTATTTTGCGGCGCATGAAAAAAGCAGTTCTGAAGGAACTGCCGGAAAAAGTGGAAAGCAAAATGGTTAACGAGATGACGGCTGAGCAATCCAAGCTCTATGCCGCCTGGCTGTTGCAAGCCCGAACGGAATTTGAAACCGAAGTACAAGCCCATGGCTTTGAAAAAAGCCGGATAAAAATACTGTCCCTGCTCACCCGGCTGCGGCAAATCTGCTGCCATCCCTCTTTATTTATCGAAAACTATCATGGCGGCTGCGGCAAACTGGACATGCTGCTGGAACTGTTAAAGGACGCCGTCAGCGGCGGCCATCGGATTCTCTTATTTTCCCAGTATACCGGTATGCTGTCCTTGATTCAACCGCAACTGGCCGCCATGAAAATGACCTATCACTACCTGGACGGATCAACTAAGGCCGAAGACCGCGTCAAACTTGTACACGCCTTCAACGCCGGCGAAAAAAACATTTTTCTGATCTCCCTGAAAGCCGGCGGAACCGGCCTAAATCTTACCGGCGCCGATATGGTGATTCACTATGACCCCTGGTGGAATCCGGCCGTAGAAGATCAGGCAACCGACCGGGCCTACCGGATCGGTCAGAAAAATTCGGTTCAAGTATATAAGCTGATTACCAAAAATACCATTGAAGAAAAAATTTACAGCTTGCAGCAAAAAAAGAAAGAACTCATTAATAGCCTTATCCAACCGGGTGAAACTTTCCTGACCAAAATGAACGAGTCTGAAATCCGGGATTTATTTACCTTTTGAACTTATTCTTATCGGTACTGTCTAATTAAAAAAGCCCGAGACATTTGATATGAAAATTCAGAGATTTTTAGCCATAGAGAACGCCGTGGGATTTTGAGCCACGAAAAAATAGATAACCCGCAAGAGCATTCTCTTGCAGGTTATCTCCGGCACTTTCCTTTTTGACCTGGCTACTCTTTGTTAAGCTTTTTCTGGAGACAATCACTTAACTTCGCGAGAGGCATACCTCTCTTCTGTCCCAGTCAGTACGCTATGTGCCGGAGCTGAACTGTCGCCACTAACGTCTTAGCCCTTTGCGCTAATAAAGGTGTGACCGTGACAGCTCTTGCAGAGGAGCCATCCGAACTTTCCCCTATGGGTTTTGATACCTTTCCGGCATCTTCCGAACAGCCCCTGCTATTGATTTAACTATACCATATATCCCCTGTGCCTGCAATTATTATTTTGTAATATTATGAATAATTATATAGTTGTTCATAATATTACTTAGTTAGAAGGATATTAACCGCTCAGGCAGAATACGCTCAATAAAAAGAAAAACCGCTGTCAGCTATAATAAAGGAGACATAAATTCATGAAAGTCGTAGGCATTAATGGAAGCCCCCGCAAACGCGGCAATACAGCCATCTTACTGCAGGCGGTATTTGACGAACTGAATCAACAGGGAATTGAGACGGAACTGATTCAATTGTCCGGGCAAACCATCAAAGGCTGTACGGCCTGCCGGGCTTGTATCACAAATAAAAATAAGCAATGTGTCATAACGGACGATTTTTTTAACGATTGCTTGGCAAAAATGATCACCGCCGATGGAATCATCCTCGGCTCTCCCGTACATTCTGCCGGTGTAACGTCACAGATTAAGGCATTCATCGATCGGGCCAGTATCGTACTGGCTGCCAATAAAGGCCTGTTAAAACACAAAGTAGGCGCAGCAGTGACAGCCGCCCGGCGAGGCGGCGCCATTAGCGCCTTTGATACCCTAACCCATTTTCTGCACAGTAAGGAAATGTTTCTCGTAGGTTCAACGTATTGGAATATGGGTTACGGGAATGATATCGACGAAGTGAAACAAGACCTGGAAGGCATGGCCAATATGAAAAATCTGGGGCAGAATATGGCCTGGCTGTTAAAAAAAATTCACGGGGCTGCGTAAAGACGCAGCCCCGCACCATCCTGACAAAAAAGAAGGTTGAAAGTCACAGCTTGAGCCGGCTTGTTATTTCCCGCCGATCTTCTGCAGAACATCTTGTGTGATGTCCGTGCCGCCATAAATAACGGTATTCTTTCCCACCACGACCGACAAGCCTTTGGCGTCAGCCACTTCTTTGATCGCAGCATTAATGTTTTCCGTAATCGGCTTTAACAATTCCAGACGTTTCTGTTCAATCTGCTGCCCCAGCTGCCGGTCAAGGGCCTGCTTGTCCTGGTCGCTAAGGTTCGCTGATTTTTCGGTGAACTGCTGCTTATCTTGATCTTGCTCCGCTTTAAGTGCCTCGTTGGCCTTCGGCGTATCCGGGTGATGATTGATCAGGTAAAGGTAATCAACAAAACCTACCGGCGAAGCCGTCGGAGATGCCTGGGCTGTCCCCATTGCCCCCAGCAGCAAAGCCATCGCCAGGAACACCAAAAATATTCTGTTCTTGCTCTTCATTATATCTGTTTACCTCTTTCCTGCCTCACTGGCATATTCTTTCATGACTTTCCGGCTGCTTCAGCCGGATTATTTTCAACTGCAGGCACCGGACTCACCGGCTGATCGTTTCTTTTCAAAACTCCGGCTTCAATTAACTGGTTTACAATATTTTGATGGGTGCCCAAGGATTGAACGAACCCGTCCAGCGGCATGATAATTCGCTTGCTTACATCCACCACTGGCTGACCGTTATCGCTCTTGAGATGGGGCTGAAGAGACATTAGATCGATACGTACTAAATTTCCAGTAACGTGTATGGCGCTGATGCCGTCAGCAAAGATTTCCTGATTCATTGTTCTCCCTCCTTTGGTTTTATTTAACTTCCCTATTAGAATACCATATTTGGAACCAGCTTGCTTATTATTTATCTCTCTTTCAGTCAATACTTCGGAATGCAGAATATCAGCATTTTTTCACAGCCTTGCCGAAAGCTTCCGTTTCTTATCTGCCAGAAAGGTTGAATGCAGGATTTTGGGCTTCACTTATCGTAATATTCAAGATAGCCGCTCATTACAAGGAGGCCTCGCAATGATAAAAAAAAACCACCTGTTATTTCTCCTAATCTGTGCTATTTTTGCGATTTCCAGTGTCTGCTGGGCTGAGACAAATTCTCACTCCACCGGCAATCCTGCCGCCGTTTCAAATCAAAGAACCATCGGCATTTTTCTGGAAACGCCTGACACCTATGCTAATAACGAAACCATTCAGGATCTGGTCGTCAAAAAAGCAAATTCTCTTTTCCCGGCGAAGCAGTTTGTTCTTCTCCCCCTGGAAGCAACGAGTGCGGCGATAAAATCATATCGCCCCGCCAACCGTCCGCTAAGTCTCTATTCTGCTCAGCCGTTGACCCGTGAAGACGTTCAATCACTGGCAAAAGAATTGAAGTGCGATTACGCCCTCTTTATTACCTTGCACAAAGGTTTGCCCAGTATAAGCACTGATTTTAGTTCAGCAACTTATAAAACTTCTATTACCTGCGACATCCGGTTATTACATATTCAAACGGGGAAATACATAACTACCGACCAAATTACCAAAGAGAGTGGCGACAGCACTCTCACCGGTACCACCACCGTCAACGACAGCGCCTACTATGATGCCTTAGAAAGAGCGTTAATGGAACTGCATATCGATGCTTCGCGCTTGTAAACTATAAAAGGAGTGAGAAAGATGGAAACGATAAAAAACGTACGTCATTTGCCATTGGTTCTCGTACTCACCGCCTTCTTCCTTTTCAGTTGCACCGGCTCCGCCGCTGCGCTCGCCACCAGCTTTGACAGCTATGATGAAAGCGTCGTCCACCAAAGCTTGAAAACAGTTTCCAAATGGTCCTCTGTCGATCAATATGCTTTTGTGAAGCATATTGACAAGGACGGCACGGAGTCCTACTGGCTGTCGATTACCGTGGACAGAGCCCTGAATATTGATGATAAGGCGGAAATTACTATCGATGGGATCGTTTATAAAATTGACAACAACCTGGATTTTATCAATAAATACAACCGGGCTCTGTTAAGGAATCAATCTTTTGCCGTATACGATCTGTCTGACGATTTAATTGATAAAATTAAAAACAGCCAATTGTCTTTAAGCTTTAAATTCTATTTTACCAACCGCTCCCCTATCGTATGGCATCCGGATGGTCATCAGACGAAAGAAATTAAAGATATTATTGACTTAGGCCGGGATGTCAAAAGAGATTGAGCCCGGCAGGCTGCAATCACTTGGCTATGTTGCTAAAACACAGGAGGAAGTGACCGAAACGCTGCATTTTATCGCCAATTATTTTAACAGCAAAGGCCACCGGAAAAATTTAGAAGCCTTTCAGGTTTTACGCTACATCGGGCCGGGAATTTTAGTCACCGTTGGTTTTATTGATCCGGGAAACTGGGCGACTAATATGGCGGCCGGCGCCGATTACGGTTACAAACTGCTGTGGATGATTACCCTGTCAACCGTTATGTTGATCTGGCTGCAGCACAACGCGGCCCATCTGGGCATCGTAACCGGACTTTGTTTATCGGAAGCAGCCACCATTTATTTACGGCCGCTTTTTTCCCGCTCTCTGCTATTTTCCGCGGTAGCTGCCGCAGCGGCAACTGCTATGGCGGAAATTATCGGCGGTGCCATTGCCCTTCAGTTGCTGTTCCATCTTCCGGTAAAAATCGGCGCCACTATCACCGGGTTCTTTTGCGGCTGGCTGTTATGGTCCAATTCCTATAAAAAAATGGAGAAAATCATTATCGGCTTTGTTTCGATGATCGGGCTCTCCTTCTTATATGAAATCAGTCTTGTGAATATTGATTGGCCCCAGGCGCTTACAAGCTGGTTATTGCCATCCGTTCCGGAAGGTTCCATCGGCGTAATCATGGGCGTTATGGGTTCTATGGTAATGCCCCATAATTTATTTTTACACTCGGAAGTGATTCAAAGCCGACAATGGCATTTAGAAAATGAGTCGGCAATCAAAAAACAGCTGGATTTTGAATTCCTGGACACTTTATTTTCCATGCTACTGGGCTGGGCCATCAACAGCGCCATGATCCTGGTAGCAGCAGCCGTATTTTTTACCAATCATATTCATGTCACTGAACTACAGCAGGCTCAGGAAATGCTGAAACCGGTACTGGGAAGCAGTGCCGCCGTTGTTTTCGCCGTCGCCCTGCTGTTTTCCGGCATTTGCTCCACCACTACAGCCGGAATGGCCGGCGGCAGCATCGTCGCCGGCTTGTTTAAAGAACCTTATGACATTAAAGACCGCCACTCCTGGTGGGGCGTTCTTCTGACTTATGGGCTGGCAGTCATTACAATCTTGTGCATTAATGATCCCTTTCAAGGACTCCTGTATTCCCAAATCGCCCTTAGCATTCAGCTGCCCTGGACGATTTTCCTCCAGATTCGTCTTACTTCCTCGAAGACAGTAATGGGCAAATACGCAAACAGCAAATTCCAGCAGATCATTTTATGGACAGTAGGCATAATTGTAGCTGTTTTAAATGTCATACTGGTTTATGATGTTTTTTTTAGCTAATTATTACTAACCGGATTTATCCTTGCGCCATATTTTAAGGAGGGTACACAATTATGATAACCAATGAAATCAAAGCAAAAATCCGTGCGATTGTCGGTGCGGAAAACGCGCTTGACTCAACCATTGAATGTTTTGGCTACTCTTATGACTCGTCTTTCGTTCCCATGGAGACAAAAAACATCCCCCAGCTGGTGGTACGTCCGGCTGCTGCCGAAGAAGTATCCCAAGTCATGGTCCTTGCAAACGAACAGGGCATCCCGGTGACCCCCCGGGGAGC
The DNA here is from genome assembly GCA_039680175.1 of Veillonellales bacterium. Taxonomy (NCBI): domain Bacteria; kingdom Bacillati; phylum Bacillota; class Negativicutes; order Veillonellales; species Veillonellales bacterium. Next base: position 29,207 of record JBDKTO010000007.1, read on the forward strand.
GGCCAGCGGCCGTACCGGCGGCAGCATTCCCCTGGAAGGCGGCATATCTCTTTCCCTGGATCGCATGACAAAAGTCATTGAATTTGACGAACAAAACATGATGATTACCGTCGAACCCGGTATGCGCACCATTGATGTGTATAACTATGCGGCGGCAAAAGGACTCTTCTACCCCCCTGACCCCGGCAGCTGGAAGTACTCCACCATCGGCGGCAATGTGGCGGAAAATGCCGGCGGCATGCGGGCCGTTAAGTATGGCGTGACCAGCAATTATGTCATGGGCCTCGAAGTTGTCCTAGCCGACGGTACGATTATTCACACCGGCGGCAAAGCAATCAAAAATGTTACCGGCTATAATTTGACCCAGCTGTTTACCGGTTCGGAAGGCACTTTGGGAATCATTACCAGGATTTTGCTCCGTCTGATTCCTATGCCGAAAATGCGAAATACCCTGCAGATGATGTTCCCTCAATTGGACGACGCCTGCCACACCATCCGGGATATGCTGCTGACGGGAGTTGTGCCGGCGACGGCGGAATTAATGGACCGGGTCAGCCTGGAAGCCGTGGCCCGATACCGCAAGCTGGATGTGGACCCCAAGGTGGATGCCTGTGTCATTATGGAAGTTGACGGTGACACGAAAGAAGATTTAAAAAAACAGGCGGATCGGATTGAAACCATTGCCCATAAAAACAGCGTCCTGGAAGTACAGGTTGCCGCTTCTCAGCAGGAATCGGACGAAATCTGGGCCATCCGCCGGGGACTAAGCTCCGCCATCGGCGCCATGGCGCCTACCCGGCTGGGAGAAGATATCTCCGTACCACGGGACGCATTTCCGGAGACGGTGCGTCTGATCCGTAAGATATCGGAAAAATATAAACTGACCATTGCCGTTTACGGTCATGCCGGCGACGGCAACCTTCATCCTTCCGTACTGTGCGACCTTGCCAAGCCGGAAGAGGCCGAACGGGCCCATCACGCCGTGGATGAAATTTTTGCTGCCGCCTTATCCGTTGGCGGCACATTGTCAGGCGAACATGGCATCGGCATCACCAAACGGCCGTATATCACCAAAGCACTGGGTGAAGCCGGAGTCAATACACTAAAACTAATTAAGCAGTCGCTTGACCCTAAGGGGATTTTAAACCCCGGGAAAATCTGGTAACCGAGGGAGTTTACGATGAAAAACACTGATAAGCAAGAACAATATCTAAAAAAAGCAGGCGAAATTGTCAGCCAATGCGACCGCTGCGGCGCCTGTCTGCCGGTATGTCCGCTGTTTGGTGCAAAGGATATCGAGTTTTCCAGCGCCCGGGGTAAAAACAACGTAGCCCGGGGAATCCTGCAGGGAGTCATCCAGCCGACTCCCGCGGCAATGGCTGTGCTCAATTTCTGTCTTCTCTGCCGAACCTGTGTGGACAACTGTCCCAGCAAAGTGCAAACCGATGAAGCGATGATTGCACTCCGGCAGTACTTTGCTGAAAAAAACGGCACCCCCGGTGCCAAATACAAAGCTCTGGGGAATTTAATGAAAAACCGGACACTGGTGAAATTCTCCGCCGGCGCGCTTAAAGTGCTGCGCAAAACCGGCTTAAACAGTCTGGTTCCCCACGGCATGGCTCCCGGCGAATTTACCCGCAAAGAATATCTGGCCTCCTTTGCCGGGCCTGCCGCTCTAAGCGGCTCCGTACCGTCGTCGCCGGTTCAACTGGCGAAAAAAGCCAAAGCCGCCTATTTTCGGGGCTGCGGCATGCATATGATGTTCCCCGATGCCGAAAAAGAATCCATTGCCATTTTGCGCAGCGTAACCGACCTGCAGCTTGTGGACAACGTATGCTGCGGTTTGCCTCACCTGGCCCACGGACTGCGCGGCGATTTTTTGGCAATGGCAAAAAAGAATATCGCTTTATTTGAAAAAGCCGACGTAATTGTCAGCGATTGTGCCAGCTGCAGCGGCACGCTGAAACACATCGGAGCTTATTTTGCCGACGACCCGGAATGGAAAGACCGGGCGGCCGCCTTCAGCCAGAAAGTAATGGACTTCAGCGAATACCTGACCCATATCGGCTACACGCCCCGCCACCGGGTTGCTGCCAAACTGACCTTCCATGAACCCTGCCATCTAGGCCGGGGCCAGGGCGTAAAAAAGCAGCCCCGGGAGCTATTAAAAGCAGCCGGCGACTATATCGAAATGAAAGACGCCAATGTCTGCTGCGGCGGTGCCGGTTCCTTTCATATGGATTATCCTGAAGTAGCCGCCGCTATTCTCGACAAAAAGCGGATCAACATTGAAAATTCCGGTGCCCAAATCGTAGTAACGGAATGTCCCACCTGCCTCGTCCAGCTGAACAAAGCCGCCGCCAACAGCGGCGGAAAATTCAAGGTTATGCACATCAGCCAGGTGATTTGAGCAAAAAAGCATCGCATTTTCCTAAAATAACACAGTGGCCTCAACCCGTATCTTACAAGGGATGAGGCCACTTTTGTTCATCTTTCCGCTCTATTTTTATAAGTGATTTGACATCCGTATATCATATTTACCATAAAAAAACAATAATCCTGCCAACATTACAATTTTTGGCAGGATTATTGTTTTAGGATTTATATTTATTTTTTTCGGCTATTCCGCACTTTCTCTATCAATTTCACTTCCCGCAGCACGGCTAAACTTTTTGCCGCTGCTGCGGGGACAGATCATTTCTCCGCATTTTGCGCCGGGTACAAAAGTCAAATACATAGGATTCCGGCTGACTCGAAGCTAGAGGCTCCGCCTGTGGAAATCTAGCTTCGCCCGGGAATACTTCATCCTTCGTATGACCCTTTAAAGTCCAGCGGCGTGTATGGTTGAACAGGTCAAGCAGCTTATTGTTTAACGACTTAATCATTTTAGCAGAGTTGACATCCAGACATTCCTGTAAATATTCCAGCAGTTCTTCCATTGTACCATCTTCACTGATTATATCCAGACTGTTCCTAATGATTTCAGCCACGACTTCCGGCGGTATATTGCATTTTCTGTAAAGAAAAGAAGTAATGTCATGCAATGCCGGGGTTTGCTCCTTATAATCCGGCTGACTGGCCTGAAGCAATTGTTGTTTATCAAAGGGATAATAATCAATCGCCGCTATCGCCTGCTGTTTTCTTTTAATCGCATTGGGATTTAAAACCCGGCTGTCGGCAACCCCTGACAAAGTGTCTTCCATCTGATCATAACAGCGGATTGCACCTGAAATAACATTTACATATTCCAATATATTGATTCCCTCGCCTGTCAGTTGTTCTAATTGAGCTTTCGCCTGGGTAAAATCAAGTACCCCGTAATAAAATAACATGCCCTGGGTCAAGCGAATCCACTGACTGTTGCGCTTTACTTTTCGGGCTAATTCCGGACCTGCGGCTCGCCTGAATACAACCGCCACTTCCTCCGGCATAATAATTGCTTTCCTGCCGTTATGGTTACCGAAAAAAATCAATCCATGTTTCCGTAAATAATTGGCCAAAGCAGGGGAAATATGCGGTTGATAAATAATTCCACCGCTTTTGACCAGCTTCTGCGCCAACTGGTACCGTTCTTCGTCAAAACAGGCGAATACCTCAGAAGCCTGCAGCGGAATAGCAACCAGCAACCTTTCGACAAGCTTCTGCTTTTTTAAAGAACTGGCATTTCTTACGGAAAGATTTTTGCGAACTTCGTCCAGTTCGTCCTTCGTCATCCCCAGAAGCATAATTTTAAGCTGGTATGGCGATATAATTTGCTGTCCCAGCCATGAGTTCCGCCTTTCCGGCCTGCCGTCAGCCTGCCATTTTAACCTGCACGGCATAGCTTCCGGCATTAAATTCTCAGCGTGTTTTTCAAACCCAGTGTCCATAAAAAACACTCCCACCGATTTTCTCTATTCCCTTTTCCTGTTATAGTCTGCCAATGCTATACAATCTTATTCTTTCAGGCATTCTTCAGTAAATATCCTGCTGCTAAATTATAACAAAATAAAAAAGCGCAAGGAAATAATCCCGGCGCCTTTGCCAAAGTAACTATCATATTATAATTGAGATTATGATATCACCTATTATCTGTCATGTCAATCATCTTGACTCCTAAATTCTCCGGCAAAGCCTGCTTCTTATCTTTAAAAATTTGTAACAGAATTGTAATCAATCAAACAACAAACCGTAAAAATTGAACCGTATAATAAAAATTGTAAAAAAGAAGGGGGGATCCATTATGATAAAGAAAAAAATAGTTATCGCTGTTTTGCTGAGCGGCTTCGTTCTGGCCAGTTTGGCAATTCTGCCTGTTACGCAAGCATCCCCGGCCACTGGCGAGCCGGCGGCATGCGGGCCTAACATGATGCTGCAGCGAATGGCCGACGATTGGGGGCTGGAAAAAACCGCTTTGGAAAAATATCTGCAGCAGGGTGTCAATCCCCACGACCTCATGCATGCGGCATTAGTAGCAAAAGCCGCCAATAAATCGCTGCCGGAAATTCTTTCGCTGAAAACCCTTGCCAACACCTGGGGCGATGTCGAGCAGTCACTGGGTATTACAACGCAGCAAATCCGCGCGTTACACGAAGAGATGCTGGCAGCTAAAATGGCCGGCGATCTGTCCGTTCCCAAAGGAACCGTTCTCGCTTTACTAAAATCGGGCTATATACCGCCGGATATTGAAATAGCCGCTATACTGGCTAAAAACACCCAAAAACCAATACCCGACATTTTGTCCCTGAAGAAAATCAACAATAGCTGGTCAGATGTCGCGCAATCGTTAGGGGTAGATCAGGAGACTTTCAGGCAAAGCCTGGCTAAAAATCACAGCCTTATGCCTGGGCCGGGGATGCACGGTCCTGATAGTCAGCCCGGCCCCGGCATGGATGACATGTATAGCGGGGCCGGCAGGCCGTAAACATTTTATAGAAAGGAGTTGTCAATTCTCTCAGACAACTCCTTTTCACTTTCTTTGTTTTGGAGCCAATTTAATTGCTCTTCTATCTTGATTGTATAACCGATTAATCAGCCCACGTGTTTATTTACAACATGAACCGGGGTGCCTGCCAAAAACTTTTTAAGGTTATCAATGGCAATATTCATAAGACGAGACCTGGATTCCCGGGGCGCCCAGGCAATGTGTGGTGTTATAATACAGTTTTTAGCACTTAGCAGCGGATTATCAGCTTTGATAGGCTCGGTCGAAACAACATCAAGTCCGGCCGCATAAACCTTACCGCTATTGAGTGCTTCAGCTAAATCTTCTTCCACTACAAGCGGGCCGCGAGAAGTATTTATAATGATAACCCCGTCTTTCATTTTAGCAATGTTGTCTTTGTTAATGATACCCTTGGTACTCTCAAATAATGGACAATGCAATGAGATAATATCAGAGTTTGCAAATAAGCCCTCCAGAGTTACATATTGTAAACCATTGTTTTCCCGGGATTTATCTGGATAGCTGTCATATGCTACAACTTTCATGCCTAACGCCTGGGCAATGGCTCCTGTGCGCTGTCCGATTCTGCCAAATCCAATAATACCTATTGTTTTACCGGCAAGTTCGATCAGCGAATTATTCCAGTAGCACCAATCCGGACAATTTGTCCAGTCCCCTTTTGCTACACTTTGACTGTGTTCGCCAATATGATGACATATTTCCAGCAGCAATGCTATGGCAAATTGTGATACGGCATCTGTTCCATACGTCGGAATATTGGTGACAAGAATACCTTTTTGGCTTGCCGTATCGATGTCAACGATATTATAACCGGTTGCCAATACCCCAATAAATTTTATTTGCGAACAAGCGGCAAGTACCGCTTTATTAAGAACGGTTTTATTCGTAAAAACTACCTCGGCATCCCCAATTCTTTCAATAGTTTTGTCAGGAAGTGTCCTATCATAAATAACAGTATCGCCCAAAGCCCTAAGACCGTCCCAGCTTAGATCCCCTGGATTTAGAGTATACCCATCTAATACAACTATTTTCATAAGCCATCTGCCTTCCTTATAAGCTTTCATCGTCTTCATATATTTTCCATACTATAAATTTATCATTAAAAGTGCATTTTGCCAAGTTTATGACTGTGAAATAATAAACATCGGAAAGAAGCTGACTTAGTTCTTTAGCGTGAAACCGCCAATATCATTTACGTTATGCCAGTCCTGAGCCGTCCCTGGATCTGCTTCTTCTTTTTGCTTCGAGGAAAAAAATTTTTACGAACTTTTTAATATTAATGTGTGCGTGAAAAATAGAGGGTTCGGTATTGCTTTGCAAGGTACGCATTATTTTTCTGATTTCGGTAAAATCGAAGAATTTCGGCGCATATTCTTCAAATTTCGGATTGGTATAATCTGTAATGCCAAGAGCGGCTAAATAGTTTAAGCCTTGAAAAATGGCTCGGCGTACTCGTTGTTCCAGAGCTTTGGCTTCTTTTCTTATAGTATCCGAATTAGAAGGCAGCAGTCCTGCCCGTTTGATTGCCACATTCGTAAAAACATCTTTTAATGAAGGAAACTCATGCACCAGAGATTGTCCCTTTTCATGGGTGGATAAATAATCCAAAACATCCAGCAAATCTTTACTGCCGCTTTCACCAATCATCCCCAATTCGGCAAGGAGGAATTGTCCTGAAGCAATAATAGTATTTTCGTTGATAGCAGCAGGGTCTGAGTCGGAAGGTCTGCCGGAATTTAGCATATTCAGGTTTTCCCCAATGTTGTTTATTACTGTTTGAAGTCGGATATATTCCGTCACTTTTTGAATGACGCTGATTACTTCAATCCGGTTGATCGGTTTGGTAATATAATGGTGTACGCCTAATAAATAGGCATTGCCAATCATTTCTTTATCTTCCACTTGCGACAGCATAATAATTCTCCCATGAAAAGCGGGAGTGAGTTCGCGGACAGTTTGAATTCCATCCCTTATTGGCATTAATAAATCAATAATCAGGATATCAATCGCTTTTATATTTAATAGGCGGGCATTAACGGCAGCGCCATTGTCTGCTTCCCCGACTACTTCGCCCAGATCATTATCTTCGATTATTTCAGCTAACATGGAACAAATCGCTTCATCATCATCAACAATAAAAAAGCGCATGCTGTTTATCCTTCTTTCGCTAGACTTTTCAAGGGCAGTTGAATGATAAATACTGTTTTATTCTCAGGAGGAGTACCCTCTATTGCAATGCTGCCATGCAAACTGTTGGCTAGATTCTTGATATAAGACAACCCCATGCCAGTGGAGGGATTACCTGCCGCATCAAATTTAGTTGTATAGCCGGGCTTAAAAATCAAATTTCTTTTTTTAGGCGGGATACCTGAACCGTTATCGGCTACACGAAAGGCAATATTATTGCCAATACTATAAAAAGATATTTGAATTGAACCGGAATCCTGGATGGATTCTACTGCATTGGATACTAGATTGTTGACAAGGGATAAAACGGTATAGACATGCAGCAGGGGCAGCATCGCTGCAATCTGTACATCGAAAGTAATCGTTTTATTCAAGGAGCGGGCATATTTCTGATGGGATTGAACGATAATATCCGCTAATTCTGCAGCAGGCATGTAGTCCCGAAATTTTCCGCCTGCTATTAATTGGCTAAGACTGGCATAGATTCGTTGATTATTTTTTTTTATTTCATGAACTTGACCTGCAATTCTCAGTATGATTTGCGCCAACTCATTCTTATCAAAGGACTCTTGGCCGCTGTGTAATCTTTCATATAAATTATAACAATTTCGTGTAATATTTTCCGCATGCTGCAAAGAATTTTCAAGATGAACGCCTTCCTCATACAGGCTGGAAATGAGCAGCAGAAGATGGTGATTTTCTTCTCTTTGTTGTTCTATCGCGATTTCAGCATGACGTAAATTAGTAATATAAAAGAAACTCAAAATAAAAAAGTTGCGGATGATGGCAATAATTAAAATTTTACAAATAATGGGGAAAGCAAACAAGACAGCGACACTGGAATAAGTCAGTGTAAGCATGAGTTCCACAATACTAGCGGCCAGTTCGGCAATGATAGCCACTATACCAATTCGCAGCGGCTGATTATACAATGTTTTAGCTTTTAACAAATAGAAGACCGTGGCATATGTGATGTAATAAAAAAAAGCCGGAAACCGGAGTGCAAAAATAGCAGCAAAAGAGCCCGTCCCTATCTGCCAGTCCAATGCTATCCGAAATACGAGAACGGAAAAACCAGCTAATAAGCCGGATAAAACAAACGGGATATTGCGCAGCCACAATAAAAAAAACAAAAACATGGGAGAGCCGAAACTAACGCGAAAGGAGCCGAATTCACCGGTAAAAGGATAGAATTTAAGTTCTCCGGCTAAAGGAATAATCAGAATCATTAACAAAATGGCAAGCCGATTTTTTCTCATTGCTATACACTTCTTTACATAAGGCTTAGGCGGCATATACAGTCTGTTTTATAAAAATACAAACAATCTCTTCTTTGCATACATTGTACATAACAGCAGAAGCTTTAGCTGCTTTCAGCCTATTTAAAAAAAATCTAATTTTATGTCGGATCCTATAGTTTGCATGATAAATTTGAATTGTAACAATTATTCAAATTATAGGAGGCGGCAGCATTGAATAATAAGTTGGGAAAAGGTCTTGTTTGTATACTCATTGGTATCGTCATTTGGTTTATTCCTATCCCTCAGGGAATAAAACCGGCAGCATGGCATCTGCTGGCTGTTTTTGCAGCCACAATAGCGGCGTTTATTCTGCAGCCAGTGGCCATTGGTACGGCAGCAATCGTTGGACTAACGACAGTTGTCATCGCCGGAATTCTTAGTCCGGGACAAGCGCTTGAAGGATTTAGCAATACAGTCATTTGGCTTATTGTATCGGCGTTTATGTTTGCTGAGGGCTTCATTAAAACCGGGTTAGGCCGACGGATTGCTTTTGTTTTAATGAGCAAATTCGGTGATAGCACGCTAAAGCTGGCGTATACCATAGCGGCGACGGATTTCATTGTTGCACCCTTTACCCCGTCGAATACTGCCCGGGGCGGAGGAATTATCTACCCGATTGTTCGAAGTTTATGCACGGCTTTTGGCTCTGAACCGGGAGCGACAGCCGGCAGAGTCGGAAAATTTTTAATTTTTAGCGCATATAACAGCGTAATCATTTCCGCATCGGTATTTTTGACGGGCGCATCAAACAATGTTGTAGTTGTAAAATTAACCCAGGATTTGTTTGGCCAACCGATTAGCTGGTCTCAATGGTTTTTGGCTTGTATCGTACCAGGCATAATCTGTACGATCCTGATTCCGTATATTTTGTATAAAATTTATCCACCGGAACTGAAAAAGACTCCGGAAGCTCCTAAACTCGCCCGAAAAGAATTAGCCCAAATGGGCGAGATGAGTAAGTCGGAAAAAATATTGCTAATTATCTTTCTCGGTGCCCTTATCCTTTGGGCTACCAGCAGTATTACCGGTCTTGACTCAGCCTTTGTCGCTTTATTGGGCTTATCCTTCATGCTTATTACCGGAATTCTTACTTGGGAGGACGTGCTGGGACAAAAAGGAGCCTGGGATGTACTGATTTGGATGGGCGTTTTAGTAAATATGGCCGCCTATCTGGCTAAACTCGGCTTGATTACCTGGTTTGCTAAACTGGTGGAAGTTCACCTGGCGGGAATTTCCTGGCTCAGCGTGATGATTATTCTCTGCATTATTTATACCTTTGTGCATTACGGATTTGCCAGCAATACGGCTCACGTAATGGCCCTTTTTGGCGCATTTGCTACTGTGGCGATCGCTGCCGGCGCACCGGTACTCTTAATCGCTATCTTGTTAGGCGTACTTGCCAATACCTGCTCGACTTTGACTCATTACGCCTGCGGCGTTTCGCCTATTTTCTTTGGTTCAGGCTATATCACCCAAAGCGAGTGGTGGCGTCTTGGTTTTATGCTCTCTGCCCTTCATTTGGTAATATGGCTGGGAATTGGCGTCCCATGGATGAAAGTTATAGGAATATGGTAACTAATTTCTCTTCGCCTTTCATCGCAATTTATAATAATTAGGTTCGACACTCCGTTTGATAATCCTGTCTAAAACAGCCCGTAATCCAGATTTTATAAGGGCCTGCGGCATTTCCCCCAGGTAATTCCGGCTTAATCGTCTTCAATTGCCTTAGATAGTTTCAACTGTTGAATTATACAGAAATTTACAGTCTTCCGTTACACTCCACCTCGTGATGAACACCCCTAACATTAGCTATACACTTCCCGCCGAGCATGTTCAGAACTTTCACCGTTAGACAGCGCCCGTGCCGGGCGCAACCAGAAAAAGGAGTTGTCAATTCTCAGACAACTCCTTTTAACTTTCTTATTTTGGGGCCAATTTAATTCCTCTTCTATCCTTATTGCATAAATTTGATTGTTACGCCTGGTAAGTACTGCGGAATTGTTGCCGCCAGGTCATCAAAAAATCCTTTATCCTGAATCATCCGTTCAAGCTGCTTTCGTTCAACAATTGCATAAGGTCTAATGACTCCCAGCATTGGGTGATGAATTTCCGACAGGAGTTGCCCGCTGTCAACACTTGTGATATAAATACCATTTAAGTGAAATGTATATTCACCGGCAACTTTTTCAGCTTCAACAACTTGCAGACCCATTTTATTTTCTTTGCCAGAAAGCATCGTATTGATCGCCGTAAACATGTGAGGATGCCTTGCTTGGACTCCTTCGACTACCCTTTCCCGAAACGGTACAAATTCTTCCTTTATAAATTTATCCAAATCCATTCTCATTCCTCCTGCTTGAGTACTTATAAAATATAGTGCCCACACCAAAAAAAAATACTCCTGCGTTCGAATTAATAATTGACTCCATGTAATATTCCTTCTTTCAATTCAACCAGCGGAAGCAAAAAGAACGTCCCCCTCTCTTTAAAATTCAAACGGCACTTTACGCTTTGCGCAAAGTGCCGTTTTTCTGCATTTTCTTATGCTGTTTCTTTTAAAGTCTTGCCATTTCCTATGCTGAGCCATACTTTTACGGCATCAACGATAACAAAAGCAATCAGAATCATCATGACTGCACTGGCACCGGCCAATAACATCTGACCTTTCGGCAGATAGAATTGAAAGATGTTGTAGAAACCTGCAGTCATTGCAGTTACAATCATAAAGCAGAGCGGAGCCAGGGTAACCCACACATACTTTCCTTTACCCATGCGCAGCAGCATTGTCGTACCAATAGTTAACGCCATGCTGGCAAGCAGTTGGTTGGAAAGGCCGAACAGCGGCCAAATCGATGCGATGGAACCACCAAACAGCAAGTAGCCCCAGGCAAAAGAAATTAAAGCGCTGGTGAAGACGATACCGGGTGTCCAATGAGCGTCGGAAAGGGGTTTGTATATCATGCCGCCGACTTCCTGCAGCAGATAACGACCAACACGAGTACCGGCATCAATAATCGTCAGAATAAACAAGGCTTCAAACATAATGGCAAAATGATACAGGAAGGACATAAAGCTTTCCAGTCCCGGAATTTGTGCGAAGATATGTGCCATGCCTACGGCAAGGGATACTGCACCGCCTGGCCGGCCGGCAACATTTTCACCCACCATTTGTGACAAGACCGGAAGTTCCTGTACATCCAAACCAAGTTTTGCAAATACTGCCGGAGCGCTGTTGATGGCAAAGTAGTCGGCAGGAATCAGGCTGGTCGCTGCAATCAGCGCCATGACACCAACAAAGGATTCAGCCAGCATAGCGCCAAAACCAATTGGCAGAATCTCCCGTTCATTGGCAAGCATTTTAGGTGTTGTACCGGTTGCAATAACGGAATGAAAACCGGAAATCGCACCGCAGGCAACAGTGATACAAACGAAAGGCCAAACCGGACCGGGAACAACCGGACCGCCGCCGCTGATGAACTGGGTGATAGCCGGCATATGAATCTGCGGCTGAACAATAATAATCCCCAAAGCCAAAGCACCGATAGTACCAATTTTCATGTACGTACTCAAATAATCACGGGGAGCCAGCAGCAGCCAAACCGGCAGTGCCGCTGCGATAAAACCATATACAGGAAGAATAACATCCAGTTGGGTACGGGTAAGGGTAAAGAAAGACGCCCAGGAAGAATCCTGAATCAGCGCGCCGCCAAACACAGCCGCGATAATCATAACAACACCGACAAAGGATGCCTCGCCGATATGACCGGGTCGCAGATAGCGCATGTAGATACCGATAAAGAGTGCTATTGGAATTGTTGCGCCAACGGTAAACGCACCCCAAGGGCTGTTAAATAATGCATTTGCCACGGCAATCCCCATACCAGCCATGGTGATAATCAGAATGAAGATAACAGCAATGGCAGCAGCCAGACCAGCTGATTTACCGATCTCAGCCTTGGCAATTTCGGCAATGGACAAACCATCATGCCGAACGGATGCAAAAAGAATAATCATATCATGGACAGCCCCGCCGATGCAGGCACCCACCAGCAGCCAGATTGCACCCGGCAAATAACCGAACTGTGCGGCAAGTACCGGACCGACAAGTGGACCGGCTCCCGCAATTGCGGCAAAATGATGTCCGAAAACTACCCATTTATTCGTGGGCACATAATCGTGGCCGTCTTCGTGGACAACGGCCGGAGTCGGACGGTTGGGATCAAGCGCTAACACTTTTGCTGCAATGAAGGCGCCGTAGTAACGATAGCAAAGGGTCAGCACCAAAGCCGCAATAATAACAAGATAAATACCATTCATAGACTCTTACCTCCTTAGATTTATTGAATTTTAAGAATTTATTACAATTAAACTATACAGTAAATTTTTTAATTAATAAATGCAATCTATCTGAATGGACTAAAATGAGGTTTGAATAGAAATTATGGAGAATGAATGGAAATAATAAAATTGTTAACCTTAAAATGGCTTACCTTATTTGAGCCCAGTCTATGTATGTCCCTCAATTCAATATAAACCGTAAAAATTTTATTGTCATATATCCAATAACAAACGGCATAAAAATGAAGGTAATGGAATAACGCTTGTCGTAATCGTTATTATAACGTTGTTTACTCTTTAGTACCTCGGCTCCGATAATCAAGCCTATAAAATCGAAAAGAGGGCATGCGAAATGAAAAAGCTTTTATTTGCAATTATTTTTACATTAATAACAAACGTATGCTTTGCCGAAGATATTTATGTCGTTACCGAAAATGGATTTACAAAGTACCTTCGAACAGAAACATTAAGTGCAACCGTGGTACCTAAAACAGACCTTGAATCACTCTATGAAATGACATATAGCCTAATTTGCATACCTGACAAAGCTACTTTAGATAAAATTAGAACCCAAACTTTTGATAATAAATTAGCTTTTGAAAAGCAGACATTTACTTTCAAATGTTCCTTTTACAAAAGCAATAATCAATGGATTCCAGACGGTTCAATTTGGCTAAACAGCGATGAATTTTGGGGCTATTCTCCCGAGAAATGTTTGTATGAATCACACGGTCTTATACCAGGTGGTGCTTATTACGGTAATAGTCCAGAAGCAGCGTTTAATAGAAACATCGTTCTTACCGTTTACAATTATGTAGTTTCTCATAACTTAATTAATTATAATTAACTTGGATCCTGAAGTTCCATGCTTTATATCTATTCCGTACCATTTATGATTTGTTTGCGTTGAATACTAAAAAACGCAATATATCTGCTGGCGCATTGACTGAGTGGCTTCGTCAACGCCTTTCAAATTATTAAGGGGGAGTTTCAATGATAAAATATAATTTTGACCAGTTGATTAACCGGAGAAGTACTGCATCCAGCAAATGGGACGGTGCACATCTCTTACTGGGAGAAAAAGCCAAAGATGCCATTCCTATGTGGGTAGCCGATATGGATTTCCAAGTTCCGCGAAAGGTTATCGAGGCCTTAAAGAACAGAGTCGAACATGGTATTTTTGGATATCCCATACTTACTACTTCATATTATGATGCTGTTATAGGCTGGATGGACCGGCGATATAAATGGCCGATCAAACAGGAATGGATTCATTTCTCTCCCGGCGTCGTTTCAGCTCTGAATTTTCTTGTACAAGCGTTTACTAAAGAGAATGATTGTATTGCGATTCAATCTCCGGTCTACTACCCTTTTACGAATTGCATTGTCAATAATAATCGCCAGGTAGTTCTGAATTGTCTTAAATTTGAAAATGATCGTTATACCATGGACTATAAAGACCTAGATGAAAAACTTGCCGCCAGCAACGTAAAAATGTTAATTTTGTGTAATCCCCACAATCCAGTGGGAAGGGTTTGGACAAAAGATGAGTTGATTACTTTAGGAAAGATATGTATTAAGCATGATGTGCTCATTATTTCCGACGAAATTCACGCTGATTTAACGTATAAGGGATTTACGACCACCGCCTTTGCTACTATTTCCGAAGAATTTTCCCAAAATGCGATTGTATGTACAGCTCCAAGTAAAACCTTTAATTTAGCAGGTTTGCAAACATCCAACATAATTATTCCTAATTCAGCACTAGGCGAAATATTTGATAACCATATGAAGAAACTCAATTTGCTTAAACCTAATGTTTTCGGGCAAGTGGCGGCAGAGGCTGCTTACAATTACGGGGAAGAATGGCTGGAGCAAGTAAAAGAATATTTGCAGGGAAATTTAGAATATCTACTACATTTTGTTAATGAAAAAAACGGGAAAATTAAAGTAATCCAGCCCGAAGGTACTTATCTCATATGGATGGATTGCCGGGAACTTCATCTAAATAATCAATTTCTCAGAGATTTTATGCTTGAGAAAGCCAGAGTCGCTATGGACGATGGATATCTGTTCGGCCCCGGAGGGGAAGGATTTATGCGCATGAATATCGCATGCAGCCGTTCAACGTTGAAAACAGCGCTTAAACAAATTGAACAAGCCGTAAATAACTAAATGTAGGACCCCAAACTCGCAAGTAATCAATTACCTATTTATCTTGATAAAAATCGAGTAGGAGGCTACCCATTAATTGAGTAGCCGACCTCTCCCACCACAGTGCGTACCGTTCGGTACACGGCGGTTCAATAATTTAACGTAAATGAAATGCCTCGTATTTCTTCGTTATGTTCATATAGCCTAGGGATTCGAGGTATTTGTCTGTTAGCGTTCTTTTCAGTATTGGACTATTTGCTACACGCCAATATCCCAATCTTGTATTGGCGTATTCCCATGCTTTCCTTTTATCCAGTCCTAATCTTTTCAGATTTTCAAACCGTGCCGAGATTTTCTTCCATTGTTTCCATAGATACATTCTCAACCTGCGTCTTATCCACTGATTCATTTCCTGCATTTTGCCCCGCATGTCAGCGATGGAAAAATAGCCCAGCCATCCGGTTGTGTATCTTCTTAGTTCCAGCAAAATGGCACCGATTGATCGGCCTCTGTTGCGGCCGGTTATTTCTTTGACCTTTTGCTTGTATCGTTTTAATACTTTGCCATGGGGCCGGATTCCTACTTTTCCTACTGCTTTATGCAGTGAGAATCCAAGAAACTTCTCGCGTAACGGACTGCCTACCTTACTTTTCTTACGGTTTACTTTTAGTTTCAGTTTCTCTTCAAGATAGCTTATACAGCTTTCCATTACGCGTTTTGCAGCTCTGGGACTTTTCACGTAGACATTACAGTCGTCTGCATATCTCACAAATTTATGTCCTCTGCTTTCCAGCAGTTTGTCGAATTTCGTGAGATAAATATTGGATAGGAGCGGTGACAGATTCCCTCCCTGCGGTGTTCCCGCTAGGGTCGGGCTCATTATACCGCCTTCCATGACTCCGCTTTTCAGATATTTCCGGATAAGCCCTATTACCCGCTCATCTTTTATTTTCTCGCGGAGCATGTTGATGAGAATGTCATGGTTCACTGTGTCGAAGTACTGCGCCAGGTCGAGCTCTACTATTCTCGTATATCCCTCTTCATAGTAGGCTTCTGCCTGCTTTATGGCCTGATGCGCATTTCTTCCCGGTCGGAAGCCATAGCTACTATCGGAAAATGTCTCTTCGAAGATTGGCTGGAGTACCTGCGCTATGGCCTGCTGTATCAGCCTGTCCAATACCGTTGGTATTCCCAGCTTTCTTTTGCCGCCGTCCGGTTTCGGAATTTCTACCCGTCGTACCGGCTGTGGCTTGTATCTTTCGCTTTTCAGGGCTTCAAGAAATTCTCCTTTGTGCTCTTTCAGCCACGCTTTCATCTCACCAACCTGCATTCCGTCTATTCCTGCAGCACCTTTCTTACGCATTACTCGAAAATAGGCTTTATTCAGATTGTCACGGCTTAAAATTTGCTCTAACAAGTTTACGCGGTTCCTTCTTGCCGATTCCGGTGTCACCATGCTCCGCGCTCCCTTGCTGCTCTTTGCTTCCAGCATACCCTCACAGGGGCAGCCCATTTTACTGGTTTTCTGCTCTCTTAACATGTCTTCACCTTCCTTTGCTCAGAAACTCGATTATTGTTCGGTCTTTCCCGGGAATTTCCCCGGTACTATGACCTCGGCTGACTTCTCACGGTAAATCTTGTTTCAACCATGCTTCAATTTAATTATTTCCGCATGTCCGCGAGACCTCCCCGGGTAAGAACGCAGTCTTTCTCTCCATCTATCCGCTACATCTACAGGATTAGCCTCGAATAGTTTAGGGCTTCAGTTTGTGAGGCAACCTTACCCGGCTTCTTCCTGCCTTGTATGTGATTTCTGTTCGTCGGACCGGAGATTTGCCGCTGGCTTCCTTCAGATTCCACCTCGCGATGGACACCCTTGCTTTAAGCTGTACGCTTGGCACTATTAACCCGCGCTCGGGACTTTCACCCGTTAGACTGCGCCCATGCCGGGCGCACCACAATAATCCCTGTCAAATTAACCAAAATTGACAGGGATTATTCTTTTTTCGCCATTATCAATGATACGGTTCTCCATATCACTCACATTGTCGAATTAGGAGATAGGAAAAATTAGGCATGATGAACGATGATATTAGCAGTCCGCGCCACTGCGGAACAAATTCCAGCTTTTTTTAGATCAAATCGTCTTATCACTTTTAGGCTGTCCATATGCCAATTACCTTCTAACACTAATTGCCGTAATTT
>JBDKTO010000008.1 GCA_039680175.1 Veillonellales bacterium
CTATGAGCTATGAGCTATGAGCTATGAGCTATGAGCTATGAGCTATGAGCTATGAGCTATGAGCTATGAGCTATGAGCTATGAGCTATGAGCTATGAGCTATGCCTCGCTCTTTACGGCAATGGCGGCGGCAATGGCGGCGCCGATGCCGGAGCCGTCCTTGACCAGATTCACAGTGACTTGTTCAGCCTGCTCTCCCAGGGCTGCCGCAAGAGCGGCACGAATGGTTTGAGCGTAGCCGGGGATTTTTTCGTATAGGGAGCCGTCGATGGCAATGGCATGGGGAGAAGAACACTCCGGGTCGATGTGGCGGAGAATACCCAGATAGGTAGCCGCAATCATTCGGGCTGAGCGGGCAATCAGCAGTCCGGCGATTTGTTTTAGGGCGGTGCGCTGTTTTAGGGAAGAGTTTGGCAGCTTAAGCCGGTCGTTGAGCCAGTCTGAGATATCGTCCAGGGCAGGAGTGTGGTCGGACAACAGCCGGGTTATATCTTCACTAGTCAGAGCGTAAGGGGTGGCAAGGGGCTGGCCGGGTTTGGCCCTGGCCATTACCTCAGGGAAGAGGTCAGTGGCAATGAGCCGCAGCAATTCTCCCAGATAGCGGCCGGAAGCCATTTTTTCCAGACGCTGCCGACCGGGGTTATCGCTGGTTTTATCAAGAATGATGTCATAGTAGGTGACCGGAAGCTGATCAAAATTGCCGGATTCCAGATTTAAAATCATCGGCTGGCCGGTAAGGGGGGAGTGGGATTCCAGATAGGCGGTGTTATGTCCGGTGCCACAGATGGAGCCGATATCGGTAGACGGATGCTGAAAGGCTCCTGTTAGCAGTGTGCCTGCCGTATCGTTCAGAATTGCCTTGGGGATTACGTTGGGGAACCTGCAGCGGATTAAAGCTTCCTGCAGCAGCTGGTTCACATTGCGGCCTTCCATTCCGGCGGCCTTGATTTCTTTGGTCCAGTCAAGCAGAACGGCATGGTTAATGCTCTGCTGCCGGGAGGGAAAAGAAAAGGTATGTCCCAGATAACAAACAACACCGGGCGGAGCCAGTCTGCCAATGGCGGCGGCAATTGCATTAAATAGTGCTTCCGCCGAAGTATGGGGAGAAAGATAATCTTGCAGCGGCTGACAGGAACGGACCCGGACATCGGACCGCCCCTGGCCCAGCAGTTCAATCAGCAGCACCCGGACATTGGTACCGCCGAAATCCAGAGCCAGGTAGATGCCGGTTTCCTGTCCGGTAGGTTTGGCTAAATAGGAAGGCAGCATTTTAAGCGGACTGGATTTTTCTGTCAGACCGTCTTCTATGGCCTGGGTAAATGATACGGCTATTTGTTCAAGATGTTGATCGGAAATGGTTAGATGATTAGTTAAACGGGTGAGAAGAGGAGAAAAGGTAGTCATAATTCAACCTCCTTGCTTCTATTATACTACCTTCCTACTTATTTAGCATTTTCGCTGTTTCCCGTTTTGCCAATAACCGGCCGAAGCTTTTGCTTACGACGGCGTCAGTTAAAACTTCTTTTTTGTGTCTCTACCATGCAAATTGCAATAACAATGAGAATGGCTTCAAAAGCAACTACAACAATATCTAACGCTGCCAGATACCCATATGCTTTGGTTAAGTATCCCATTAACGGACCGGAAAAAAATGATAGAAAATAACTAGAGGCACCGACAATTCCTGTTGCTAAA
This sequence comes from Veillonellales bacterium, assembly GCA_039680175.1. Classification (NCBI taxonomy): domain Bacteria; kingdom Bacillati; phylum Bacillota; class Negativicutes; order Veillonellales; species Veillonellales bacterium. The sequence continues at coordinate 1,695 of JBDKTO010000008.1, forward strand.
CCAATTTGATGCGGTTTGACGCCGTCTTGTGCAATTGTATATCCTAACACATAGATTGCGTGAAGTCCGATTCCCATCAGCCCGCCTACGAAGTATAATAAAAATGTTGAATTTTGCGGGATAAAGTGAAAGATGAGTACAGCGCAAAGGGTATTCAGAATTGCCAAAAATGTAATCATTGGTTTACGGCCAAAATGATCGGCGAAATAACCTAAAACAACAGAGCTTAATCCGCCGACGCCATAGATAATTCCAAAAAATTGACCGGCATGAGCTGCGGAGAATCCTTTATAGGTCATAAATAAGTAAGGTCCCATGGATGCGAAACCCCAATAAGGGATAATGTTTAAAATTTGAATCAGTACACCGAGCCACACAATTCGGTTAGAGCCAACCGTATGTAACGCTTCCAGCAGATGAGTTTGTTTGATGTCTTTTGATTGGTCTGTATAACGTGCTTTGAATCCAAAAATTAGTATTACAGCAAAAGCAACGGTGACAGCACCCATTGTCAGCAGGCCGCCACTCCAGCTTCCGGTTGTTTCGAGGTTCCAGCCGTAATAGGATGGCCCTGCATAGGCTCCTATTGAGTAAAAAGTCATCATTAAACCGTTTAACATGGCTCTGGCTGCCGGGAAAATTGATCCTGCAACCGAATACATGACAATGTTCCAGATCCCTTCAGTTGCCCCAAACGAAAACCGCCAGACGGCTGCTTCGATGAAACTGTGGGAAGTAGTTACCAGCATAGTCATCGTGCCGATTCCCATCATTCCCATAATCAGCATCCGCTTACGCCCAAAGCGATCCGCTAGATAACCTGCTGGAATATCAATCAATGCCTGACCTAAAGTGAAAATAGTACCTAATGTGCCAATTTGGATTGTTGTTAGTGCAAGCTGACTTGCAACTGATTTTAGTCCAACGCCGAACGATAGGCGATTTGCCGAATAAAAAGCATAGCCTAGCGCAAGTAAGAATAATTGTAACCAAATAATTTTAGGCAGTTTAAATAAATTTTTTTCCGACACAAGTAACCTCCTGTTGTACTGTTAATTTGCTAATGGTAAACGCCCCTAACGGTTTAAAATCGTTAGGGGCGTTTTACCGTGGGACCACCCTATAAAATAATAATTTTTATAAGCTATTTTCTTCTGTTTTAAAGTAAGTGCTACTCTTTAGTTTCCTTTGATGCCCAATAACCGGCTAAAAGGGAACCGGAGAAATTGTGCCAGACGCTGAAGATCGCTCCGGGGATAGCGGCAACGGGGTCGAGGTGGGCAATGGCCAGCGCCACCGCCAGACCGGAATTCTCCATGCCGATTTCAAAGGAAATCGCTTTTGCTTTTTTGTGGTTCATCCCCACTGCCCGGGAAGCACCATAGCCGATCCCCAGGCCGCAGACATTATGCAGGATAACAGCGAGGAAGGCGATGACTGCCACCGTAGCCAGCTTAGCGGCGCTCAAAGCCACCACGATAGTGATGATGGCAATAATCGATACCACCGAAATCAGTGGAATAATTTTTATCACCTTGTCGACAAAGTCAGAGGCAAAGGCCCGAATAACAATGCCCAGGGCCACCGGCAAGATCACAATTTTCAGAATATCTACCAATAGCGCCTCGGCTTGGATCGGTATCAGGGTACCGGCCAGCAGCAAAAAAATGTACGGGGTCAATATCGGCGCCAATACAGTATTAATACTGGAAACGGTCACCGAAAGGGCCGTATCGCCCTTGGAAATAAAAGTCATTACATTGGAGGCAGTGCCGCTGGGGCAGCAGCCGACCAGGATTAGTCCGGCTGCCAGCATCGGCGGCAGTCCCATAAGTTTGCCGACGGCAAAAGCAACCAGGGGCATAATGCAATAGCGGAAGACCACTCCACAGAGAACATCTTTGGGCCGGGTGAACACCAGTTTAAAATCATTCAGTGTCATGGTCAGGCCCATTCCCAGCATAATCAAGCCAAGAAGATAGGTGATCCAGCCGCCGTAGCCTTTAAACGGAGCGGGAAAGAAAAAAGCAATGACTGCAAACAGAATGACCCATACCGGGAAAAACCGCGTAATAAATTTAACTATTTTCTCAATAGTATCCATAATTTCCCTCCTATTTCAATACGGCACCGGTATTGGCCGATGTGACTAGCTTAGCATAGCGAGCCAGATAGCCGCTGGTGACTTTTGGCTTTGGCTGGGACCAGGCAGCTTTCCGTTTCGCCAATTCTTCATCGCTCACCTTTAATTCCAGCTTTCTGCCGGGAATATCAATTAAAATACTGTCTCCTTCTTTAATTAAGCCAATCGGCCCGCCTTCCATGGCTTCTGGTGAAATATGCCCGACACAGGCGCCGCGGCTGGCACCGCTGAACCGTCCGTCGGTTAATAGACCGACTTTCAGACCCATCCCGGTAATCACGGCGGTAGGATTCAGCATCTCCCGCATTCCCGGTCCGCCTTTCGGTCCCTCGTAGCGAATGACAACAACGTCGCCGTTATGAATTTTTTTAGCGGTAATGGCGTCGATCGCCGCTTCCTCCGAATCGAATACTTTGGCTTTGCCTTCATAGACCAGCATGTCTTCCGCCACAGCGCTTTCTTTGATGACCGAGCCGTAAGGGGCGAGGTTGCCGGTCAAAATGGCGATGCCGCCTTTATTCCGGTAAGGTGTTTCCACGCTCCGGATTACGTCCGGGCGGGTAATGGCCGCATCTTTGATCCGATCTTCCACCGTACCGCTGACGGTCAGCGCGTCGGTGTGAATAATGCCCAGTTTCGTCAATTCTTTCATTACCGCAGCAATGCCGCCGGCTTCGTTTAAATCCTGCAGGTGGTGAGAACCACCGGGGCTCATTTTGGTAATATAAGCTGCTTTGCCGCTGATCTCGTCGAATTTTGTCAAGGACAGATCCAGTCCCGCCTCATAGGCGATGGCTGGCAGATGCAGCACTGTATTAGTGGAACCGCCGGTAGCCATGTCTACGGCGACGGCATTTTCGAACGCTTTCATCGTCATGATATCCCGTGGTTTGATGTCCTTTTTTACCAGTTCGACAACTAGTCCGCCGGCCCGTTTCGCCAGCATCCGGCGGGCGCCAAAATATGCCGCCGGGATTGTGCCGTTGCCGGGAAGACCCATGCCCAGGGCTTCTGTCAGACAGTTCATCGTGTTGGCGGTGAATAGTCCGGCACAGGAACCGCAGCCGGGACAGGCGGATTTTTCCATGGCATCCAGTTCGGCAGCGTTGATTTTGCCGGATTCAAACAGGCCGGCTGCTTCAAACATGGTGCTGACGCTGACGTCTTTTCCCTGGTAACGGCCGGCCAGCATTGGTCCGCCGCTGACGACGACGCAGGGAATATTCAGACGGGCAGCCGCCATTAACATTCCGGGGACGATTTTATCACAGTTGGGAATGAGGACCAGACCGTCGAATCCGTGGGCAATCGTCATGGCTTCAATCGAGTCGGCGATGAGCTCCCGGCTAGCCAGGGGGTATTTCATGCCTTCGTGGCCCATGGCGATTCCGTCGCAAATGCCGATAGACGGGAATTCGATCGGCGTACCGCCGCCGGCGGCAACTCCCAGTTTTACCGCCTCGGCGATTTCCCGCAGATGGATATGGCCGGGAATGATCTCGTTGAAGGCGTTAACGACTCCAATGAGCGGCTTTTCCAGATCTTCCGGCGTATACCCCATCGCGTAAAACAACGAGCGGTGGGCAGTTCTGGTGGAGCCTTTTTTAACAATGTCACTACGCATTATAATTCCTCCTAAAATAATTAATAAAAAACCTCCTGTCTCTTCAAGTCAAAGACTTAAAGGGGCAAGAGGAATTTCTCACGGTACCACCCTTTTTCGCAGACAAAATCATCTGCATCTTATCAGGTCTAACAACCCTAGCAAAGTAACGATTGCACTCTTTTGGAGCCAAATCCGGCGCAGCCTACTTATTTTCAGCTTTGCAGTTCAGGAGCGAGAGTTTGTATATTTCCATTACCGGTTCGCACCAGCCACCGGCTCTCTGCAATGAAAGATGTACACATGTCTCCGTCATCACTTTTGTATTATGTATTCATTTATAATACTGTAAACTTTATTACAGTATAGGATTAATATTGTCAATTGTCAATATTAAATTTATCATTTTTATGAGCCATGAGCCATGAGCCATGAGCCATGAGCCATGAGCCATGAGCTATGAGCTACTTTTCCGGCAGCAGGACATGTTCCAGCAGAATACACAGCAGCATACCCGCCAGAAAGCCGTTGCTGAAGATGTAGCGCAGCCAAACCGGCAGACTGATAAAGGTGGAAGCCGGCAATGTCAGAATACCGGTTCCGACCAACAGCGGAATACCGACGACAAATACCCGCCGCCCGGTTAATTGAATCCGGGCGTAGTCCTGGAGCCCGAAGCACAGCATTTGGCAAAAAGATGCCAATAGTACGGAATAACCCACCGGGGCAGGGATGGAACTGAGAAATTGGCCGATTGATGGCAGCAGGCCCATGAGCATCATTAGGATGGAGAACAGCAAAAACGGCAGCCTGGCACCAACTCCCGTCAGGCTGACCAGGCCGGCGCTGCCCGAGTAGGGTACCAGGCCGACGGTAGCGCCGATTCCTGATAAGATATCGCCAATTCCGGTACAGGTTACGCCCCGGTCATAATCTTTTTTTTCAGCTGTGATGTCCAGGGTTCGCTCCATGGCCAGGATACTGGCTACCGAATTGGACAGTACCAGTATGCCGGTTAAAATGCAGATTAAAATGATCGCCGGATCAAAGGTGGGCGTACCCCAGGCGAATAAGGCAGGAATTTCTGCGATATTGCGGCTGTTCCAGCCAATACTGGGGGATATCCCCAGTAAAGCAGCGGCGATCCAGCCGATGGCGGTGCCGATGAGAATGGCAATGCTGCGAAAAAAGCCGTGGCATTTTAAATTCACCAAGATCACGACGGCAATGACCAGCAGAGATACGAACATCGCGGGAAAGCTGACGGCGTCCCCTTCCCGGGTGATGCCCAGCATACCCCGGAGAAAGGGGCCTGACAGCTGCAGCCCCAGCAATACCAGTACCGTTCCGGTAACCGGAGGGGTAAACAGTTTCAATGCCCGGCTGATTAACCCGGTCATGCCCATAAGAACCAGCACCATTCCGGCGATGATCATGCCCAGTTCCAAATCGCTGCGGAGCAGGGCGATATCTTTGCCCATGGTGGGAGCCATATAGCCAAGCGTCAGAAAGATGCCCCACCACATACCGGCCGGCCCTTCAATAATTGGCAGTCGGTGGCCGTATAGAACTTGGAGAATCGAGGCGGCTGAGGCAAAAAACATGATCCGCTGGGACAATTGGGCGCTGCCTGCCGGATCAAGCCCCAGAGCCTGACCGACAACGACAGGGATAACGGAGACGTTGACTAGGTTAAACGCCAGCCACTGGAAGGAATATAACAACGTACGGGAGGCAGGCAGCCGATCGTTCAGCTGGTATAAAATAGACATGGGATATTCCTTTCTGCAAAAGCCAAAGCGTGATACTGAAATAGAGGATATATATATTGTAACACAAATGAGAATTCGTGGCGAAATTAGGCGTATAAACCAAAAGCCTGCATTCCTAAAGAGTGCAGGGAGTTTTGGCAGCTAAAAACTTATTTTTTTGCGGACATGAGACTTCTGAAGAATATGAGCTACCGGATTGGGTCAGTATAGGTGTCATCGCGAGGCGTTAGCCGTGGTGATTTCAAAGCAGGATAGGCGACGGGCAAAGCCGGCAATCCGGATTGCTTCGCTGCCGCTCGCAATGACAGAATTTAGTGCCAAGTCCCAAGTCCCAAGTTCTACGTTCCAAGTGCTATGCGCCCTAAGCCCTAATTCTTTACCGTCGCCATCATGTCCCGGAACAGGGGTTCCCAATAAGTCCGGTCACTGTCGGGGCACAATAGGGCCAGACCTGTCAGATGCCGGTCCTGGGTGAAAACATAAACATTGGCGAACATGGGCAGAGGGAGTTTTTCGGTGACAATCAGCAGAGAGGTTAAATTGATCGCGTTGGTTTTGCCGACAGCGGCAGGTTTCAGGGGATACCACTGCAGCAATTGGGCGCCGTTTTCGGTTATGCTTTTACCAACCATTTCTTTGACGGCACCGGAAATCAGCTGCAAGCTTTTGGTATTGGCGCTGGCTTGAGTAAAAATATCCGCAGCAAGTCCCATATCTTTTGTGTCCTTGTAGATAATTAAGCGGGCATAATGCCGGGTGTCGTTTATATTGGCGGTTATATCGTATTGTGCGGCTATGGCAGCGGTTCCTTCGACTCCTTTTGCTTCGGTTGCTTCCACCGGCAGGGGCAGCAGCAGCGTACCGATGTCGGCAATTTCCAGGGGGGTGCTGATTGCAACCGGGGCGGCAAAAACGGGACGACCGCAAAAACCAAGCAAAACTAAGCAGAAAACTGTAATAATGAAACGATGTAGCCGGTTCATTGTCAATCCTCCTCTTTTTAGTAGTCAATGCAGAATATATTCCCGGCAGCAGTCAAAAATCCCTGCTAAATGGGAAATTAATGAAAAGAAATCGATACATGCGATAGTAAAGAAATGATTTAATTAGATATTTTTCTGAACAGGCAGGATTTGCCGGCAAATTTGCGAAGTAACAAAATTAACATATTTTGCAAGGGTAAGGATGGATGGAAAATGATTAAGCAATTATGGGAAATCCGGGAAGAGGTTAGAAATCGCTGCCCCCTTATTGTAAATCTTACTAATAACGTAGTCACAAATTTTACGGCCAATGTTCTGCTGGCGGCGGGAGCGTCGCCGATTATGTCCGAAGGAGCGGCGGAAGCGGAATCGCTGGCCGGAAGCTGCGATGCCCTGATTTTAAATATCGGCACGCTTCATACCCGCCAGATTTCTTATTTTTTGAAGGCCGGTGAATATGCCAATAAATTTAAAAAGCCGATTGTTTTTGATCCGGTGGGAGTCGGCGCGACTCCTTACCGGAATATGGCCGCCGCGCAGATTATCAATGATATCAAGCTGAGTCTGATTCGCGGGAATTATGGGGAAATCGGCTTTTTGGCCGGTACCGCCGACCAGGTAAAAGGGGTTGACAGCGCCAGTTCAGAGGCCAATGTGGAAAGTCTGAAGCAGCTGGCAGTCCAAACCGGGGCACTGGTTGCCGCTACCGGGCCGTTGGACTATGTCACCGACGGGGAGCGGGTATTTTCCAATGGCACAGGAGATCCCCTGCTGCAATTGGTTACCGGCACAGGCTGCGCGCTCAGTTCTCTGACCGGGGCTTTTCTGGCGGTGGCGGAAGATAAGCAGCTGGGGGTTTTGGCAGCCCTGGCTTTTTATGGGGCGGCGGCAGAGAAGGCGGCTGATAAAGCAAAAGGTCCGGGCAGTTTTGCCGTTAAATTTATGGATGCGTTGTATAATTTGACATATAAAGAGTTTCGCAAACTGGCTGCGGCGAAAACGGCAGCCCCGGGATTGGCGCCGGAGAATGGACCGGCGGAGGAAGCGGGAACGATTGTCGGCGGCGAAGGGGATTTTAACGAAAGGAAGTGAACCGATGGCCGATTATACCGAAACAGAATTGAAACTGCAGGTAACGGCTCCCGGAATCTGGGACGAGCTGCTGGTATCACCGCTGCTGGCTGCTGATGATGCTGAGCCGGCCGTCACCCGGAGTTTGGAAGCCAGGTATTATGATACAGCCAATCAGGCACTGCAGCAATCACGGCTGACTTACCGCGTCCGACGGGAAGGGGACCGCTGGGTGGCTACTGTTAAAGGGGATGGAAAGTCTGCCGGGGGGCTTCATTGCCGGCAGGAATGGAATGTGGCTGTTGAGGATGATGCGCCGGATATTGAGCCCTTTATGGCTACTCCCGTCGGTTTCCGGCTGCGGCAGGCCGTAGGCGGGGCAGAACTGCTGCCGCTGTTTATTACCCGGTTCCAGCGGCGAATTTTTAACATTTCCACTGCTGACGGCAACCGGATCGAGGCGGCTGCCGATCGGGGCGAGATTGTGGCTGGTGAGACAGACCGGCGGGAACCGATATTGGAAGTGGAGCTGGAATTGAAACAGGGCCAGCCGGTCGTCTTGCTGCAGCTGGGGGCGGAGCTATCCCGCCGATTTCCCCTGCTGCCGGAGCCGAGGAGCAAATACTACCGGGGATTGGTGCTAGCCGGTTTAACCAGGCGGGAGGACGGGAAAAGTCATCCGCCGGTTCGCTTGGCAGACAGCGATCCTTTAGGATCCTGTTTGGAACGGATCATGCCGGAATGGGTCCAACAGGTATTGGCGGTTCAGACGGAATTTCTTCGGCGGCCGAAAGAACCAGAAGCCCTGCATGAATTGCAGACGGCGTTACGGCGGCTGTGTTCTTTGTTGGCTTTCATTCAACCGCTGCTGCCGCCGAAGGAGTATATCCGGCATAAGGCGGCGCTGCAGCAGTGGGACCGGGAACTGGAACCCTTGCGAAAAATTGAGGAGCTTTGGACCGAATGGAGGTCAATTTGTCGGCAGACAGGAAATGAATTGGAACAGGTATTGGCGCTGGAACATCATCGCCAGGCCGAACGATTGGCAGCTTCGCTGGCGGCCGGAAGGACAACGCCCCTGCTGTTGGAGCTGTGGGGCTGGCTGCTGAAGTTGCCCTGGAAAAATTCGCTTCCGTCAGAGGTGTCATTGGATACGTTTGTCAGACAACGGCTGCCGCAATGGCTGGAATAATAGGCAAAGCCGCTGAAGCGCCTTTTCGGCACTTATCGCATAGCGCAGGGCTTTGACTAAAAGATTTTATAAAAAAATCAGCAGGCAGTCCGTGTGAAGGGCTGTCTGCTGTATAGAGACATGACTTCGTACTAAGCGAGGCCATGCCAAGTGGGGCTTAGTTATTTTGTACCGCGGGCTTCGTCCTGACTGACGGCGGCCTGGGCGGCTGCCAGCCGGGCAATGGGAACCCGGTAGGGCGAACAGCTGACGAAATCCAGACCAATTTGATGGCAGAATTCCACCGAACTTGGTTCGCCGCCGTGTTCGCCGCAGATGCCGATCATCATGTTGGGGCGGGTTTTTCGGCCGCCGGCCACGGCGATTTGCATCAATTTACCGACACCTTTGCGATCCAGTACGGCAAAGGGATTATCTTTTAAAATTTTCTTATCCAGGTAATAAGGCAGGAATTTGCCTTCGGCGTCGTCGCGGCTGAAGCCCAGACAGGTTTGAGTCAGGTCGTTGGTGCCGAAACTGAAAAATTCGGCAACTTCAGCCAGCTCATCGGCCAGCAGGGCGGCCCGCGGCAGTTCAATCATGGTGCCAATGCTGTAATGGAAGCTGACGCCGTATTGCTGCATGACTTCCCGGCCGATACGGTCGATTTTTTCTTTAAAGAAGGACATCTCGTCCTTGCTGATCGTCAGAGGAATTTCAATTTCCGGCAGTATGTGAAAGCCTTCTTTTGTCAGGCGGGCAGCGGCGTTAAAGATGGCCCGCATCTGCATTTCATAGACTTCCGGAAAGGTGATGCCCAGACGGCAGCCGCGGTGTCCCAGCATCGGATTGAATTCATGGAGCTGTTTTACTTTTTTCAGTAATGCTTCTTTTTCCGCCAGCAGTTTTGGATTTTTACCCAGGGTGCGCAGTTTGGTGGTTTCCACCAGCAGTTCTTCCTGGCTGGGCAAAAATTCATGCAGCGGCGGATCCAGCAGGCGGATGCATACCGGGAAGCTTTCCATGGCTTTTAAAATACCATAGAAATCACCTTCCTGCATCGGCAGAAGGTGGGATAAGGCTGCCTTTCTGTCTTCCGGGTTTTCCGCCAAAATCATCTGCTGTACATATGGCAGGCGATCCTGCTGCATAAACATATGCTCCGTGCGGGTAAGACCGATGCCGGTAGCGCCGAATTGGCGGGCCCGCAACGCATCTTCCGGCGTATCGGCATTGGCGCGGACATCCAGGTGTTTGGCTTCATCGGCCCAGGCTAATAAGTCCAGATATTCTTTGGACAATTCCGGGTCTTTCATGGGTACTTCGCCTAAAATAACCCGTCCGGTAGCGCCGTCAATGGACAGTAGATCTCCTTCCCGGACCGTGAGATCACTGATGGCGATTTCTTTTTTCGCATAATCAATTTTCAGAGCTTCACAGCCGCAGACGCAGGGCTTTCCCATGCCCCGGGCGACGACGGCCGCATGGCTGGTCATTCCGCCCCGGCTGGTCAGTACGCCCTGGGCGGTAATAATGCCGTGAATATCATCGGGAGTGGTTTCCGTTCGTACCAGCAGGACTTTTTTTCCGGCCTTGCCCAACGCTTCCGCGTCGTCCGCGTCAAAGACAACGGTTCCCGAAGCGGCGCCGGGGGAAGCGGGTAAGCCCTGAGCTACAATGTTGAGGGCTGCCGAACTGTCGATTTGGCGGTGGAGCAACTGAACCAGCTGATCCGGTTCTACCATTAACAAGGCTTCTGTTTTACTGATCAGTCCTTCGTCCACCATGTCATGCGCCACTTTTACGGCGGCCTGGGCGGTACGTTTGCCATTTCGGGTTTGCAGCATGTACAGCTTGCCTTTTTCAATGGTGAATTCGATATCCTGCAGGTTGCGGTAATGTTTTTCCAAAATACCGGCGGTTTGGGCGAACTGCTGATAAATAGCCGGCATTTCGTCTTTTAGTTTGGCGATTGGCTGAGGAGTCCGGATACCGGCTACGACATCCTCGCCCTGAGCGTTGGTCAGATATTCGCCATACAGAATATTTTCCCCGGTAGAGGGATTGCGGGTGAAGGCTACGCCGGTACCGCAATCGCTGCCCATATTGCCGAATACCATGGACTGGATGTTAACGGCGGTTCCCAGATCGTGATCGATTTTATTCAGGTTGCGGTAAATGATGGCCCGATCATTGTTCCAGGAACGGAATACGGCCTCCACAGCCATAAACAGTTGTTCGGTTGGGTCCTCGGGAAAGGGCCGGCCGGTTTTTTGTTCTACTAAATCCTTATAGGCAACGATAATATCCCGGAGGGATGTAGCGGAAAGTTCCTGATCATACGTTACGCCCTGACGGCTTTTCTGCCGACTCAGGATAGATTCAAAGTCGTGTTTGGGAATTTCCAGCACGACATCGGAAAACATTTGTATGAAACGGCGGTAGGCATCATAAGCGAAGCGCGGGTTATCTGTGTTTTTTGCCAGTCCGGTGACAGTTTGTTCATTCAGTCCCAGATTTAAAATCGTATCCATCATGCCGGGCATAGAAAATACGGCGCCGGAGCGAACCGATACCAGCAGCGGATTGGCAGTGTCGCCGAATTTTTTGCCGGTGGCTTGTTCCAGATGCCTTAACTTGTTTTTGACTTCGTCCGTCAGACCAGCCGGTAGTTTTTTGCCTGCGGTATAGTATTCTTTGCAGGCGTCGGTGGTAATTGTCATTCCCGGCGGCACCGGCAGATGAATATTGGTCATTTCCGCCAAATTGGCTCCTTTTCCTCCCAATAGGGAACGCATGCTAGCGTTGCCTTCCTCAAATAAATAGACAAATTTTGGCACTAACGATCGACTCCTTCACGGTAATATTCCAGCACTCTGGCGGCTGTTTCCTCAGTAGCTTTATTGGTAACGTCGATAATCGGGCAGCCGATTTTGCGCATAATAGTGTCGGCGTAATCCAGTTCTTCCAGAATACGCTCATAATTGGCGTAATCGGCATGAGGTGATAAGCCCATGGCCCGCAGGCGTTCCTGACGAATTTCGTAGAGTAAGGCCGGTTTAATAGTTAGTCCGACGACCCGCTGAGCCGGAACCTGAAATAGTTCCGGCGGCGGCGTAACTTCCGGCACCAGCGGTATGTTGGCCGCTTTGATTCCCTTATGCGCCAGATACATGCACAAAGGGGTTTTAGAAGCCCGGGAAATTCCGGCTACGACGATATCGGCCCGCAATAGGCCCCGGGGTTCTTTGCCGTCGTCAAATTTGACGGCAAATTCAATCGCCTCCACCTTGCTGAAGTATTCATCATCCATTTTGCGGATGAGCCCTGGCTCGTATTTCGGCGGCAAATCGCTGACGCTTTTTAAGGCTTCGATGATCGGTCCCATTACGTCCACAGAAATCAGATTCAGTTCCTGAGCTTTTTTCTCCAAAAACGATTTTAAATTTGGCCGCACCAGTGTATAGATAACAATACCGCCGGCTTCTTTAGCTTCCAGCAGCGCCTCTTCCACCTGACGGGCGGAAATCAGATAAGGTACTCGGCGGATATCAATATGGCCGGAATCAAATTGACTGGCTGCCGCGTTTACAACCACTTCACCGGTTTCGCCAATGGAATCGGACAAAATGTAAACGATGGGCATTTTATGATGTTCCAATTGCAGGCTAATGTGAAATCCTCCTTCTGCACCGTATTAGTTTTTATGCTCCACAAGCTGGACAAATAAACGGGTAATGTTGGTTTTGGTAAACCGGCCCACTACCTGATATTTGTCGCCGGCTTCGGTTTCCGCCACTTCTACTACCGGCAGGGAATCAACCTGGTGATTGATAAGCTTTTGCGCTGCCCGCAGCACCGATTCCTGGGGAAAGGTCATTACCAGGTTAGGCATGCGGGTCATGGTTACACCCACAGGTAATTCATTAATACTTTTGCCTCCCATGGCTGCTTTTAAAAGATCTTTGCGGGAAATAACTCCTTCCAAAAACCCGTCGGCCGATACGACGTACATCGTACCCACATCCTCAATAAACATGGTAACAATGGCATCGTATACGGAAATGCTGTCCCGAACCACGATGGGACGGGAATGTATATCAGCCACCCGGATATTGCCTAAAATCCCGGCAACCAGATCGGAAGGATCTTTGCCGGTACAATAGTAGCCAACCCGGGGGCGGGCACCCAGTAAGCCGGAACGGGTCAGAATCGCCAAATCAGGCCGCAGAGCCGCCCGGCTGAGGTTTAATTGTTCAGCAAGCTGACTGGCGGTAATCGGACCATGGTTTTTGACGATTGCTAAAATAGTCGACTGTCTCGGTGATAATTCGATGTAAGTCACCTGCCTTTAGTAAAAGTGCTACACTAATTAAATAAAATACTAAATATAATATACTACATTTAATTAATTATACCTGCAATAATCAAAAAAATATTGTATATGGGAAGAAAACGGAAAATCGCAGGATTTAGTTTGTTAAAGGCGAATAGATAATCCATTAATTGGTCAAGAGAAGGAAGGGATTGGGATGCCGTTTTTTCTGCGCCGGATGTTTTTAGTATGGGTTTGTTTTACCGTGCTCATGTGCTTTGCCGCTTCGACTAAGGCGGAAGCTTTTTCCCTGATTAGCGAACAGGAAGAAATATCCATTGGACGGGATGTGGGAAAGCAGCTGGAAAAGCAGTACGGCTTGGTGGACGATCCGGCACTGCAGGAGCGGGTGACCCGGATTGGCATGAAGCTGGTTGCGGTCTGTGACCGGCCCAATCTGCCTTACAGTTTTAAGGTTCTTAACTCCAAAGAAGTGAATGCCATGGCGGCACCAGGCGGATTTATCTACATATTTAAAGGACTGATTGACATGATGCCCACCGACGATGAACTGGCCGGCGTGATGGGTCACGAATTAGGCCATGTGGTAAAACGGCATACGGTCCATCAGATTGAGAAAAATATGGGGATGGGTATTTTATTTGGTGTTGTTTTTGGCGACCGGGGCGCTTTTTTACAAAATTTGGCGATGAATGCGATTATGGCCGGCTACAGTCGGGAAGATGAGCGTCAGGCCGATCAGCTGGGTTTCCTCCATTCCTATAAAGCCGGCTACAATCCTTACAGTATGCTGATCGGGCTGCAGAAATTATCGGATATGGACCCGGATCAGGCTCAGCATAATGATTTATTTTCCGATCATCCGGAGGGCCGGGCGCGGGTGGCTATGATTCAGGAGACAATGAAAAGCTACAAAATTCGTCCCACCGTCGCGGCGGCTGCCAACGGAGGAGCTCAGGTGGTGGATGGCAACTGGCAGCTGCCGATGATCCAGACGACGAGGAATGGCAATAAACCTCTTATCCGGGCCTATTTTGCCGCCGGTGTTTTGTATCGGTTGTCCCAACTGCCGGATTATAGCGCCGATAAATATATTACGGACAGTGATGATACGAATTTTACGATTTATTATGACGACGAAGCGGTCATTACCCTTACGCCAGAGGATGGCAGTGTTCAGGGAATGAGCGCTATGGATCTGGCAAGCCTGTATATCAACAGCCTGCAGCAATGGAACCGTTAGGGAAAAAACGGGAATAGTCTGGAGAAATGAAGCATATATTTGTGTTGCGTTGCAAATTTGGCAACCGGAACATAGATATATGCTTTTTTATTGCAAATGTAATTTGGGGCAACAGCCAAGACATGAGGAGGAGTATGATGCGAAAAAAAGAATGTGTGGCTATGCTGCTGGCCGGCGGTCAGGGCAGCCGACTGGGCAGTTTGACCAAAAAACTGGCCAAACCGGCCGTCCCTTTTGGCGGAAAGTACCGGATTATTGATTTTGCACTAAGCAATTGCCGCAATTCAGGACTGGATACGGTAGGCGTGCTGACCCAATACCAGCCGCTGGCGCTAAACCGGTATATCGGCCTGGGCAGTGCCTGGGACCTTGACCGGAAAGACGGCGGCGTTTTTTTGCTGCCGCCTCATACGAAAGAACTGGCGGCGGAATGGTACCGGGGAACTGCCGATGCGATTTACCAGAACATCAATTTTATAGAGCAATTTAATCCCAGCTATGTGCTGGTATTATCCGGGGATCATATTTATACTATGGATTACGCGCTGATGCTGGAATTTCATAAGAAAAACCGGGCAGAGGGGACGATTGCCGTTATGGAAGTTCCCTGGGACGAAGCCAGCCGCTTTGGTATCATGAATATCGGCGATACAGGCAGAATCAGGGAATTTTGCGAGAAACCGGACCAACCCCGCAGTAATCTGGCTTCTATGGGAATTTATATTTTTAATTGGAAAGTATTAAAGCGGCAGTTGGAAGAGGATAGCAAAGAACATCTTTCCGGTCACGATTTCGGTAAGAATATCATTCCCCGGATGATATCCAGCGCTCATTCCCTGTACGCATATCCTTTCACCGGCTACTGGAAGGACGTGGGAACGGTGGAAAGCTTCTGGCAGGCGAATATGGATCTGTTAGCGGATAAGCCAAGGCTGGATATTTATAATCCGGACTGGCGTATTTATTCCGTTAATCCTGCCCGGCCGCCTCATTATGCGGGAGTGGGGGCTAAGGTCACGTGCTCCCTGGTGGGAGATGGCGCTTCGATTTACGGGGAAGTCGATCATTCGGTTATTTTTCCCGGAGTGAATATCAGTGCCGGGACGGTTGTCCGTAATTCCATTGTCATGCCCTATGTCCAGATTGCAGCGCGGGTGCAGATGGAACGGGCGATTATCGGCAGGCGCACAATTGTAGAAGATGGCGCCAGGATTGGCTGGCAATTGGTTGGGGATTTCCCGGAAATAACGGTGGTGCCGGAGCATAGTCTGATTGCCGCCGGCCATTTTTATGGCCCGGCAGGACTGATTCAGCAAAAACAGGTGGTTTAGCCGGTAAGCGGGATCACCGGTGGAAAATTTTAGAAACGGGGTGCCGGAATGGAGAACGTGATGGGAATTATTAATGGAAATGAACGAAAAGAATTGCTGCGGGAAATCACAGGGCATCGACCGCTGGCTGCCATACCCTTTGCCGGGCGATACCGGATTATTGATTTTATATTATCCGGCATGGTCAACTCCGGCATTCAGAATGTGGGTATTTTAGTACGGGATCCATATCGCTCCCTGATGGATCATTTACGCTCCGGCAAGGAGTGGGATCTGGCCCGCAAACGGGACGGCCTATTTATTCTTCCGCCGTCCTCAGCAGCTAAAATTGGCGATACTGGCGATATTGAAAATCTGGTTCATAATTTAGATTACATCACCAGCAGCCGCCAGCAGTATGTACTTTTGACCGGCAGCTCCCTGGTGTGCAATATCAATTATCGGAAGGTTTTTCAGTTTCATCTGCAGAGCCATGCAGATATTACGATGCTGTACAAGGAAGAGGAGGGGGTTGAACCGGGATACAGGACCGTATTAACGTGCCGTAAAGACGGACGGGTAACCGGCATTGCCGTGAATCCGCCGTCGGCCGTGACGGGCAAGCTGTCCCTGGGGATGTGCCTGATGGCTAAAAAACTGCTGGTGGAATTGGCAGTCGGCTGCAAATCCCGGGGCGGTCAGGACCTGCTGCAGGACGGATTGATCCGGAACCTTGACCGGCTGCATATTTACGGCTATCCCTATAAAGGGTATCTGGCCCGTATTGACTCGATTGCCAGTTATTACCGCCATAATATGGAACTGCTGAACCCGGAGAAACGGCAGGAATTATTTTTCAAGTCCGGCTTGGTGTATACCAAAGTAAAAGACGGGGCACCGGCAAAATACAAAGCAAGCGCCGGCGTGGTCAACGCGATGATCACTAATGGCTGCGTCATTGCGGGACGGGTGGAAAACAGTCTGCTGTTTCGGGATGTGACGATTCATTTTGGCGCCTGCGTCAAGGACAGCATTATTATGCAAAAGGGCAGTATTGGCGAAAATGCTGTATTGGAAAACGTCATTTGTGATAAAGATGTGACCATTACTGCCGGGAAACGGCTTAAAGGGAAACAAAGCGTACCTTTGGTAATCGCCAAAGGTACGGTCATTTAACAGCGTAATAACCACTCGCTGGCGGGTGGTTATTATTATTAACAAAAGCTGACGAAATATGGCAGGATTTTACGGTTCAAAGGAGAAATTCTGAAATAATAAAATATTTTGGATTAGGATGAAAAATAATGGAGGGTGCCATGGAGAAAGAACGGATGACGAATCAGCAGGAACAGGCCAGAAGAAAATTCAAAGCCGTATTCATCCACAAATTGCAGACAATGCAAGGTAAAAGCTTGGATGAGGCGACTCTCCATGATAAGTACACTGCTTTAGGCCATGTTGTCCGGGATTTTATCAGCCACAATTGGATGCAGACCAATCGGCAGTATAGTGATAACGGAGAAAAGCAGGTCTATTATTTTTCTATGGAATTTCTTCTGGGGAAACTGCTGGACATGAATCTGATTAACACCGGGTTGAAAGATATCTGTCAGGATGCCTTGGCTGATTTAGGCATAGATCTGAAGGGATTGGAAAGGGAAGAGCCGGATGCCGGGTTGGGCAATGGCGGCTTAGGCCGCCTGGCTGCCTGCTTTTTGGATTCGCTGGCTGCTTTGGGATTGCCCGGCCACGGCTGCGGCATTCGCTACCGCTATGGATTGTTCGAACAGAAGATTGTCAACAAGCAGCAAGTGGAGCTGCCGGATAATTGGCTGAAGGACGGCTATCTGTGGGAATACCGCAAAACCGATAAAACCGTCACCGTGAAGTTCGGCGGCAATGTTCGCACCGAAAAGAAGAAAGACGGGCAGCTGGTCTTTTATCATGAAAATTATGAGGCAATTTTGGCTGTTCCTTATGATATACCCATTATCGGCTACCGGAACAATACCGTCAATAATCTCCGGCTGTGGAATGCCGAACCGGCTCAGGTGGAATTCGATTTATCGTCTTTTAATAAAGGCGATTATTTAAAAGCGGTGCAATATAAGCAGTCGGTGGAGAGTATATCCACCATATTGTATCCAGAAGATACCTTTTATGAAGGCCGCTTACTGCGGCTGAAACAGCAGTACTTTTTCGTTTCGGCCGGACTGCAGAGTATCGTCCGCCGTTTTAAGAAAAAAAGTTATCCGATCAGGCAGCTTGCAAAATATGTGGCCGTTCACATCAATGATACCCATCCGGCGGTGGCTGTTCCCGAGTTGATGCGAATATTAATGGACGATGAGGGACTGGGCTGGGAGGATGCCTGGAGCATTACTACTCAAACCATATCCTACACCAATCATACCATTATGCCGGAAGCGTTGGAAAAGTGGCCGGTGGATATGTTTCAGGCAATGCTGCCCCGGATTTACATGATTGTTCAGGAAATTAACGAGCGGTTTTGCCGGCAATTGTGGGAACAATATCCCGGGGAATGGGATAAAATTCATAACATGGCCGTTCTGGCCGACGGACAAGTTCACATGGCCCGATTGGCCGTTGTCGGCAGTCACAGTGTAAACGGGGTAGCGGCCATTCATTCCGCTATATTAACGCAGCATCTTTTTCCCGATTATCATCAATTTTATCCCGGGAAATTCAATAATAAAACAAACGGTATTGCCCACCGGCGCTGGCTGTTAAAGGCCAATCCGGGACTCGCGGGATTGATTACCGATACCATTGGCCAGGGCTGGATCAGACAACCGGAGGAACTGATTCGCTTGCTGGCAAGCCGGGAAAATGCCGCCTTCCGGGAACGGCTGGCAAAAGTAAAGCGGCAGAATAAGCAGGCCTTGGCCGGATTTATCCGGGATAAGTATAGTATTGCCGTGGATCCATCTTCGATCTTCGATGTGCAGATTAAGCGTATTCATGGCTACAAGCGGCAGTTATTAAATATTCTGCGGATTCTCGATCTATATAACCGGCTGAAAGCTGACCCGGCGCTGGATGTTCTGCCCCGTACCTGTATTTTTGCCGGCAAGGCGGCTCCCAGCTATAATATAGCGAAGCAAACTATCCGATTAATTAACAATATGGCAGCGGTGATTAATAATGACCCGTCCATTGACAATAAGCTGAAAGTGGTTTTTTTGGAAAACTACAGTGTGTCTCTGGGGGAAATATTGTTTCCGGCCGCCGATGTCAGTGAGCAGATTTCAACAGCCAGCAAGGAAGCATCCGGCACCGGCAATATGAAGTTTATGATGAATGGTGCCATCACCATTGGCACATTGGACGGAGCGAATGTTGAAATCCGTGAGGCGGTTGGGGATGACAACCTGTTTATTTTTGGGCTGACGGCAGATCAGGTTTTTGAATATTACAGTCATGGCGGGTACTCTTCCCGGGAACTCTATAATAGTGATCCCCGCATTAAAGCAGTGCTTGATCAGCTGGTTGACGGAGCTTTTGCCGGTGAAGCGGGAGAGTTCAAACTGCTTTATGAATCGCTGCTCGATCATAATGATGAATTTTTTGTGCTGAAGGATTTTAGTGATTACCTAAATGCTCAGACCAAGCTGGAACAACGATACAGAGACCAAACAGCCTGGTTGAAAATGAGTGTTGCCAACATTGCCCATTCTGGAATCTTTTCCAGTGATCGCAGCATTGCCGAATATGCTCGGGAGATCTGGAACATCCATCCGGTGGAAATTATCCGCTAGTTTGGGAGGAGGAAAAAGGAATGAATCTGTTGCCGCTAAGTGAGCAGAACATTTATTTGTTTCACGAGGGCACCCAGTATCGAAGCTACCAAATGCTAGGCTCCCATGTCACCCGGCAGAATGGAGTATCCGGCGTGAAGTTTGCCTTGTGGGCTCCCAATGCGGTGCGGGTAGGCGTGGTGGGAAATTTTAATGGCTGGCAGGCCGTACGGCACGAAATGCAGCGGATTGATCAATCCGGAATTTGGTCTTTGTTTATTCCGGAACTGGAAAGCGGTGAACTTTATAAATATGAGATTGATACTTTCGATGGGCGCAAACTGCTGAAAGCCGATCCTTATGCATTTAGAGCCGAACTTCGTCCCGGCACGGCTTCCCGGGTATGTGAGCTTTCTCATTATTCCTGGCAGGATGCTGCCTGGCAGCAGGTCAAACGGCAGCAGTCGATTTATGAACAGCCGGTGTTGATTTATGAGGTTCATTTGGGCTCATGGCGCCGGAATGATGACGGCGAGTGGCTTTCTTATCGGGAAATGGCAGATCAATTGGCCGATTATGCGGCAAAAATGGGCTATACTCATGTGGAACTGCTGCCGGTGGGGGAACACCCCTTTGATGGGTCATGGGGTTATCAGACAACGGGATATTATGCGGTGACCAGCCGCTATGGTCCGCCGGAGGATTTTATGTATCTGGTGGATCGCTGTCATGACCGGGGCATCGGAGTCATCATGGACTGGGCTCCCGGTCATTTCTGCAAAGATGATCATGGATTAAGGCTGTTTGACGGTACGGCTCTGTATGAACCAGCTTGTCCGGAAAGAGGGGAAAACCCGGAATGGGGCACCGCTAACTTTGACTATGGCCGGCCGGAAGTCAGGAGCTTTCTGATCTCCAATGCGCTGTTTTGGCTGGATATTTATCATATTGACGGTATCCGGGTGGATGCCGTGGCGAACATTTTGTATCTGGATTATGCCAGGGAACCCGGTCAGTGGACGCCAAACCGCTACGGTGGCAACGGTAATCTGGAAGGTGCCGAATTTATTCGCAAGCTCAATGAAACCGTGTTTCTCTTTTATCCGGAAACCATGATGATTGCCGAAGAGTCGACTACCTGGCCGCTGGTTTCCCGGCCGACTTACGCGGGGGGACTGGGCTTTAACTTTAAATGGAATATGGGCTGGATGAACGACATGCTGCGCTATATGTCCATGGAGGGAATTCATCGACAGTGGCATCATGAATTAGTGACATTTTCCCTTATGTATGCTTTTTCCGAAAATTTTATTCTGCCGTTATCCCACGATGAAGTGGTGCATGGCAAAAAGTCGCTGCTGGATAAAATGCCGGGGGATTATTGGCAGAAGTTTGCCGGCCTGCGGGCTTTTTACGGCTATTGGATGGCTCATCCCGGCAAAAAGCTGCTGTTTATGGGCGGCGAATTCGGCCAGTTCATTGAATGGAAATATAATGACAGTCTGGACTGGCACTTGCTGGATTATCCCATGCATCACAAACTACATCAATATGTGCGGGCTTTAAATCGGTTTTATTGCCGGGAAGCAGCATTATGGCAGATCGATTTTGATTGGCACGGCTTTGCCTGGATTGACTGCCAGGATGCCAGCCAAAGTATCGTCAGTTTTATTCGCCAGGGGAAGCGCAAAGAAAATTTTTTGATTGTGGTCTGCAATTTTACGCCTGAGGTCCGGGAAGAATATCGGATTGGCGTGCCCCAGCCAGGTAGTTACCGGGAAATCTTTAATAGCGACCGGGAAGAATACGGCGGGTCGGGACAGGTCAATGAGGGAGAAATCAGCAGCGAAACGGTGGAATGGCATAACCGGGAGCAATCCATTGTTTTGCGGATACCTCCCCTGGCAGTGATTTATTTACAACCGGTGAGTGGTTTTTCACATCGGAACCGGAGCAAGTAATCCACGACAGAGGGGAGTCTGCTTATGAACCATAAGGAATGTATGGCTATGCTTCTGGCCGGCGGACAAGGGAGCCGGCTGGGAAATCTCACCAAACGGTTAGCTAAACCGGCAGTGCCTTTTGGCGGCAAGTATCGTATTATTGATTTTGCTCTCAGCAACTGCAATAACTCAGGAATTGATACGGTTGGCGTGCTGACTCAATATAAGCCGTTGGCTCTGAACAGCTATATTGGCATAGGCAGCGCTTGGGATCTGGACCGGAGAAACGGCGGAGTATTCGTACTGCCGCCTTATGTCAAGGAAAAAGGCGGGGAATGGTATAAGGGTACGGCGGATGCTATTTATCAAAATTTGAATTTCATTGATTCCGTAAATCCCGAATGTGTACTTATTCTATCCGGTGATCATATTTATAAGATGGATTACTCTGTTATGCTGGAGTTCCATAAGGAAAAACAGGCAGATGCCACCATTGCTGTTATTGCCGTACCCTGGGAAGAGGCCAGCCGGTTTGGCATTATGGCAGCCGACGAACAGCAGCGGATTACCGAATTTGCCGAGAAGCCGAAACAGCCGAAGAGCAACCTGGCTTCCATGGGGATTTATATTTTCAACTGGCAGATTTTAAGACGATATTTGCTGGCCGACGGGCAAAACTCCGCTTCCAGCCATGATTTTGGCAAAGATGTCATTCCTCAGATGCTGCATAGCGGGCAAAAATTGGCGGCGTATCCCTTTAGCGGCTACTGGAAAGACGTCGGAACAGTGGAAAGCTACTGGGAGGCCAACATGGATTTGTTGGCTTCGCGGCCGGAACTGAATATTTACGATTCATCCTGGCGTATTTATTCGATGAATCCGGCTCGGCCCCCTCAGCATCTGGGACCGGAGGCCAAGGTAACTCGTTCTCTGGTTAATGAGGGCTGCTTGGTTTACGGCGAAGTGGATCATTCGGTTATTTTTCCTGATGTTCATATTGGCGTTGGCAGTAAGATTACCGACTCTATCCTTATGCCGGGAGCGCGGATTGGCAGGAACGTTATGATCAAGAAAACAATTATCAGCGGCGATGTTCAGATCGGCGATGGCTGCCGGGTGGCCGGTCCGGGAGAAGGAACGGATCAGCCGATTCTCGTGATTGCCGAGGGAGTCGTTGTTTCGGCAGGCACCGTGGTAACGCAAAATCTGGCCGGCAGTATGGAGTTAGAGGCGGCGGTCGAAAGGAGGGAATGAGGCATGGACTTAATGGGAATGATTAATCTCAATGAATCGGAAGAGTACTTGCAGGAATTGACCCAACACCGTCCTTTGGCGGCCATTCCTTTTGGCGGTCGGTATAGGCTGCTGGATTTTGTCCTGTCTAATATGGTTAATTCCGGTATTACCAATGTGGGAATCTTGTTTCAGCATAAATATCGGTCCCTGATTGATCACCTGCGATCCGCCAAAGAGTGGGATCTGGCCCGCAAACGAGACGGGCTGGTCATTTTGCCGCCGGCTTATTCCAATTTCAGCCGGCCGGTGGTTCATGGCGGCGATGTGGAGAATTTTTACAGCAATCTGGACTATGTTCGCTACAGCCGGCAGCCGTATGTAGTTATTGCCGGTTCCGCCGCCATTTGTAATTTGGACTACCGTCCGGTGCTGGAGTATCATCTGGGGCAAGAAGCCGATGTCACGGCTGTTTATACAACCGAAAATTGTTCCCGCACCAATTGCCGGGGAGCCGTTACCCTTAACGTGGACAATGACGGGAAAGTTATGGATATGCAGGTTAATCCGGGTAGCTTTGGCCGGCAAAAACTGTCTATGGGAATGTTTATAATGAAACGGGAACTGCTAGTGGAACTGATAGAAGACTGCATGGCCCATGGCGGCTATGATTTTGTTAAACACTGCCTGATTCGAAATCTGGAAAAACTGCGCGTTTTCGGCTTCGCTCATTCCGGTTACAGTGCCCGGATTTATTCGCTGGACAGTTATTTTCGTCACAGCATGGAACTTTTGCAGCCGGCGGTCTGGCAGGAGCTTTTCTTTCATGCCGGGCTGATTTATACAAAAATTAAGGATGAGCCGCCCTGTAAATATACGGAGACGGCTAAAGTCAGCAACTCGCTGATCGCCAACGGCTGCCTGATTGAAGGAACCGTGGAAAACAGCGTTTTGTTCCGGGCCGTTCACGTGGACAGGAATGTTCATATCAAAGACAGCATTATTATGCAAAAGAGTCAGGTGGATAAAGGGGCTGTTTTGGAACATGTGATCTGCGACAAAAATGTACATATTACAGCCGGCTGCCGGCTGCGAGGAGTCGTCAATTATCCCATGGTAATAAAAAAAGGAATGGTGGTGTAGTCAAATGAAAGTGTTGTTTGCCGCCGCTGAAGCCGTACCTTTTGCCAAGACGGGCGGCTTGGCTGATGTGATCGGGTCTTTGCCCAAAGAGCTTCGCAGACAAGATGTGGATGTACGGGTCATTTTACCCCAATACCAGGATATTCCGCAGCGCTACCAGCAGCAGATGGCACCGGTCCGGCAGACCACAGTGCCTGTTGGCTGGCGGCAGCAGTACTGCGGTGTGAAACAATTGACATACCAGGGGGTTGTCTTTTATTTTATTGACAATGAATATTATTTTAATCGCTCCGGCTTTTACGGCTATTATGATGATGCCGAGCGGTATGCCTTCTTTTGCCGGGCCGTTCTGGAAGTCCTGCCGCTGATTGATTTTCAGCCGGATGTGATTCATTGCCACGATTGGCACACCGGTTTGATCAGCGTCTTTCTCGAAGCCTACTATCGGGATAACGCATTTTATGATCACATTCATACTTTGTTTACGATTCATAATCTGCGTTATCAGGGAGTGTTCAGCAAAGACATCTTTGCCGATATTCTTGCTCTGGACTGGAGTTACTTTACTGCCGACAAGCTGGAATTTTTTGATCAGGTGAACTTTATGAAAGGCGGTTTGGCATTTTCAGAGCTGATCTCCACCGTCAGCAAAACCTATGCCCAGGAAATACAGTATCCTTATTTCGGCGAGCAGCTGGATGGGATGCTGCGTCGGCGCCGGGATGATCTGACCGGCATCGTCAACGGTATTGATTACGATCAATATAATCCAGGTACTGATTCGCATATTGCGGTTAACTACAATGCGGATTCTTTTCACTTGAAGCAGGCCAACAAGGCCAGTTTGCAGGATTTGCTGCGTCTGCCGGTGAAACGGGGTGTTCCGCTGCTGGCCATTGTATCCCGCCTGGTGGATTCCAAGGGACTGGATTTGGTGGCTTGCATCATGGATGAGTTTGTTTCCCGGGAAGACGTACAGCTGGTAGTTTTGGGCACAGGGGAAGCGAATTATCAGCAAATGTTTCAGCATTTTGCCTGGCAGTATCCGGCAAAAGTGTCGGTCAATCTTTTTTTTGACAACCAGCTGGCGCAGCAGATATATGGCGGAGCGGATATGCTGCTGATGCCATCCAACTATGAGCCCTGCGGTATCAGCCAGCTGATTGCCCTGCGCTACGGCACGATACCGGTGGTGAGGGAAACCGGCGGCCTGAAAGATACTGTTCACTCCTATAATAAATATACAGAGCAGGGAAATGGCTTTAGTTTCGCGAATTATAACGCTCATGAATTTTTATATACGATGAAACGGGCTCTGGGCTTGTTTTACGATAAACCGGTATGGGAAAAAATCGTCCGCAATGCCATGGCAAGCGACTACAGTTGGCAGCGGTCAGCTAAACAGTATGTTGAACTGTATCAGCGGCTGGTAAAAGGAAGATAATATAATAGCTATGAGCTATGAGCTATGAGCTATGAGTCTACAGCCAACAGCCAAATACTATCGAAAGTGAGGGATTTGCCGGTGTGGCAGAATCAGGTAGTTCATAATTCGCAGTTGCTGGCGTATCGCAGCCCCTTTGGGGCTGTTTCTTGTCGGGAAAAGATTACGTTCCGGCTTAAGGTTCCCAGTGATGCCGGTGTGGAAGATGTCGAACTGCGCACTTGGCTGGATGGAACAGGAGAAGAGAAGTTTGTGATGAAGCCGGTAAAGCAGAATGAAGGGGATCTGTTTTATCAGGCGGTCGTCACGGCTCCGGCTTCGCCGTCCGTATGGTGGTATTACTTTCTGCTGAGCAAAGACGGGAAGATCTGTTATTACGGCAACAGTCCCGACGGCTTAGGCGGCGCCGGTCAGGTTTATGACCGGGAACCCCCTTCTTATCAAGTAACGGTGCATCAGCCGGACAGCGTTACTCCCAATTGGCTCAAAGAGGCAGTCATTTATCAGATTATGCCGGACCGCTTTTACAACGGTGAACCGGAAGGGAAAATCTTACAACCGAAGCAAGGCAGTGTGGTTCATCCCTACTGGGAGGATACTCCTTACTATACCAGGGACACGGTTACCGGGGAAATCGTAGCGTATGATTTTTTTGGCGGCAATCTGCGGGGAATACTGGCTAAGCTCCCCTATTTGCAGCAGCTGGGCATTACGGCGCTCTATCTGAACCCGATATTTGAGGCTGTCAGCAATCATCGCTATGATACCGGCGATTACCATCAAATTGATGCCATGCTGGGGGATAACGATTTGTTTGCCGAATTGTGCGCCAAGGCGGCGGAAAAAGGCATTGCGGTTATTCTTGACGGTGTGTTCAGTCATACCGGGCGACAAAGCCGTTATTTTAACGGCAACGGGACTTATCCTGATACGGGGGCCTGTCAGTCGAAGGAGTCTCCCTATTATTCCTGGTACCGGTTTCGGCACTGGCCGGATGATTACGAATGCTGGTGGGGAATAGACGATTTGCCCAATGTGGAGGAAACGGAGCCTTCTTACCGGGAGTTTATCATCAGCGGTGGCGGCAGTGTGCTGAAATACTGGCTGAGTCAGGGAATTAAAGGCTGGCGGCTGGATGTGGCCGATGAATTACCGGAATCCTTTATCCGCGAGTTTGCTAAAACGCTGAAGGAAGAAGATCCGGATGCGGTGCTGATCGGCGAAGTATGGGAGGACGCTTCCCATAAGGTCAGCTATGGCGGTATGCGTCATTATCTGGGCGGTGGCGAACTGGATTCGGTGATGAACTATCCTTTTCGGGAAATCACTCTGAAGTTTTTACTGGGAGAACAGGATGGAGCGGCGACTGCTCGCGCCTTATTCAGTCTGTATGAGAATTATCCCAAGCAGAACTTTTATGCTATGATGAATTTAATCGGCAGCCATGATGTTCCCCGAATATTGACACTGCTGGGAGAAGCACCGCCGCCGGAAAACCTGACTGGGGGACAGCAGGCCCGCTATCGTCTGCCGGCGGACCGGCGGCAGCTGGCAGTCGCCAGACTGAAGCTGCTGGTACTGTGGCAAATGACCTTTCCCGGCGTGCCTTCGGTTTACTATGGAGACGAAGCCGGGCTGGAAGGCTATAAAGATCCCTTAAACCGGGGGACTTATCCCTGGGGGCGGGAAGATCAGGAGATCTTAGCTTGGCATCAGCAACTGATTCGTCTGCGGCACCAGCAAGATGCCCTGAAGACGGGAGAATGGCTGAACGTATATGCCCAAGGCGATAGCTACGGCTATCTGCGCCGGATTGTCAATGGCCGGGACGTATTCGGGCAGCAAAAGCAGGACGGCATGTTCCTGATCCTCTTAAACCGCAGCCGGAACCAATCGGTAACCGTTACCGTGGACTTGGCCCAATGGTGCCGGGGAATTTTGCGGGACGTATTGCAGGAAGGACGGGAGTACCCAATAAAGGACGGAAAACTTATTTTGACGCTGCAGCCACTGGAAGGTAAGCTGCTGACCCAGCCGGATCAGCCGGCTCTCAAGCGGGGCTGTGGCATTCTGCTTCATCCCACAGCTTTGCCATCCAAGTATGGAATTGGTGATTTAGGTAAAGAGGCCTATGAATTTATTAACTTTTTAGCCGAAAGCAAGCAGAAATTATGGCAGATACTGCCCTTAAATCCAGTGGGCTACGGTGAATCGCCTTATCAATGCTTGTCGGCTTTTGCCGGCAACCCTCTGCTGATTTCATTGGGCAAGCTGGTAAGGGGCGGGCTGCTGCCGGCTTCGGAAGTGAGGGGCCGCCTGGATTTTGATCCTGACAGAGTGGAGTTTGATCGGGTGTGGGACTATAAAGAACGACGGCTGCGCCTTGCTTATGAAAATTTTCAGGCAGCTGACAAGCCCGGCGGGTACCGCAGCTTTATGAACGCCAACAGCAGCTGGCTGGAGGATTACGCTTTATTTATGGCGCTAAAGACATATTTTCAGGGGGCTGCCTGGAACTGCTGGCCAGAGGAAATCGCTTTTCGCCGCCCAGAAGCTATGACAAAATACCGGAAGCTGCTGGCGGCAGAAATCGACTATCATAAATTTTTGCAATATGTCTTCTTCAGGCAATGGGCATCCCTGAAAGGCTACGCCCATCAGTGGGGCATTCAAATCATCGGTGATTTGCCGCTGTTCATTTCTCAGGACAGCAGCGATGTATGGGCCAATCCCGGGTTGTTTGCATTGGACGAGGCCGGCTGCTGCGCCAAGAAGGCCGGCGTTCCGCCGGACTATTTCTGCACTGCCGGTCAGTTGTGGGGCAATCCTCAGTATTGCTGGGAAGAAATGGTCAAGGACGACTATCAGTGGTGGCGGGAACGGGTATCATTGCTTTTAAAACAGGTGGATATCATCCGGATTGATCATTTTCGCGGTTTTGAAGCCTACTGGGAAATTCCGGGCAGCGAGAAAACGGCAGTTCACGGAACCTGGGTTCAGGGGCCGGGAGAGAAGTTTTTCGCCACATTGGAAAAGTATCTCGGCAAGCTGCCGGTTATCGCGGAAAATCTGGGGGTGATTACGCCGGCGGTAGAAGACTTAAAGCAGCAATTTAATTTCCCCGGGATGAAAGTGCTGCAGTTTTCTTTTAGTCAGGACGAGCAAGGCAGCTGTCGGCCTTTTGCCTGCACCCGGAATACGGTGGTGTATACCGGAACTCATGATAACGATACTACGGTCGGCTGGTATCAGCAGCTGCTGGCCGATCAGCCGGAACTGGCCCGATGTATCGGGGAAATGCTGGGGTTGTCGGAACAGGAAAGTCTGAATGAAACGGCGGTTTGCCGGCAGCTGGTGGAATTTGCCTATCAAAGCAACGGCAATACTGTAATGATACCCATGCAGGATATTTTACAGCTGGACAGCCAGGCCCGCATGAACCTGCCGGGAACAGTAGGCGGCAACTGGCGCTGGCGCTGTCCGAAGAATCGGTTTACGCCCGAGGTTGTAACTTGGCTGGCGGATTTGGCGCAGCGTTACAAACGCTAGATGGTATAATTGGCCATGAGCCATGAGCCATGAGCCATGAGCCATGAGCCATGAGCCATGAGCCATGAGCCATGAGCTATGAGCTATGAGCTATGAGTACATTAGAGAATCGGGAGAAAAACAGTTATGTCAGGGAAAATACGAATTATTAATATCGAACAAGGAATGCCAACCGTTCCCCAGGCTCAGCAGACGCTGTTGGTAGAACTGCGCCGGGCCAAGGCGGAGCGGGTAATAGCGGTAAAAATTATCCACGGCTACGGTTCCAGCGGTGTGGGGGGCAAGCTGAAAAACGCTATTCGCAAATCATTGGCTTTGCGCCAGAAAGAAGGCAAATTAGCTTCTTTTGTCGCCGGTGAAAATTGGAGCGTCTTTGATGAACAAGCCAGAATAGTGTTGGAGCATTGTCCGGAGCTTAGGCGGGATTCGGATCTGGAGAATGGCAATCCCGGGATTACGGTAGCGGTATTGTAAGGGGATTACATGGAGGTTTCGCCATGGATAAGGATGCCGAATTCAAAGCAGAGCAGCGGAAAATTTATTTGCAGACTGGGCTGGTGTTGGCGTTTGCTTTGCTGCTTGTTATTAATACCGTCGGCTTGCTGGCGGGAGCCGTTTTTTACAATGAATTCTGCGTAATCAATACCAGGGCCGGGCTGGAACGGTTCAATCCGCTGCAGGCCAAACTGGCGGCAGGAAGACGCAACAAAGGCTGGCAGGATGTTGCTATCGTTTCCCGGTTTGGCTACGTGCTTAAGGGAACGTATCTGCCCAGCCCGACGCCGTCCAACAGGACAGTTGTTTTTTTGCATGGCATCACTGCCAGCCGGCTCATGGGATTATGGTACGCCGATCTCTATCTGGATGAAGGTTACAATGTACTGCTCTATGATGCCAGGGCTCACGGTGAAAGCGGTGGATCGGCGGCAACCTGGGGTTTTTATGAAAAATACGATTTGGATCAGTGGATCGACTGGCTGCAGGAACGTCAGCCCTACGGTGTCATCGGTGTCCAGGGAGTTTCTATGGGGGCGGCCACAGCCTTGGAACATGCCGGGTTGAACCAATCTTCCCGGCGGGTCAGCTTCTATGTTGCCGACAGTGCTTATTCGGATCTGGAGGAGTTGCTGACCCAGCAGATCGGGGCGACGATTCCCGGGTATAGTTCCCTTTGGGTTAAGGCCCTGCTGAAATATTCCAGCGCAGCGGCTTATCTGGATTCCCGCTTTTACTACCATGAAGTTTCACCTCTCCGGGCTGTGAGCCACGTGACAACGCCTATCCTCTATCTGCATGGTGAGGCGGACGCTCTTGTTCCGGTTGCCATGTGTTCCCAACTATTTGCTGCCACACAAGGCCGCAGCGAAATGCATACCTTTCCCGGAGTCGGTCATGCTATGGCTATTTTTACTCAAAAGGCCGAGTACCGCCGCTTGCTGCATGATTTTTTACAAAAAACAGAGAATGATTAAATAACTGTTAATTTTGGATGTTTTTTCTTTACAAAACAGCCTCTTCGTTATAAAATATGACTGCATGGTTTTTGACTATGTAGTCATATTTTATAACGAAGAGGCTGAGAAGAGGCTGAATGGTATTATTGACAATTGGGCTCGTAAAGCAGATAATGGTTTTGGTACTGATTTTTTTTTTTCGGTATCAATAGTTTCATTTGTGGAATGTTATCGCTGATTGGAGGTGAGGCTCCATGCAGCAACGGATTATGGCAGCTGCTGTAGAGGAAATGAACGAGCGGGGAATTAAATTTACCATGGGGGATTTGGCCAGACGGCTGGGCGTCAGCAAACGTTGTCTCTATGAATATTTCGCATCCAAGGAAGAGTTGATCCACGCCATTGTCGGGGTGGTTTTGGCGGATATTCAAAATCAGCGGAAAGAGGTTCTTGCTGACGGGCGGTTAAATTTTGAAGAAAAACTAAGAAGAGTTTTGACGGTGCGGCCAAAAGTTTTTTGCCTGCGAGAGGAACGCGTGTCTATGGAGATTAAACGTTTGCTGCCGGCGGAGTGGGAACGGATTGAGCGATTTATGAGCCGGAATTGGCGTACTATAGAAGAGTTTTTGCAACTGGGAATCCAGCAGGGATATTTTCGTTACATATACGTGCCGATTGTTGAAAAAATGATAAAAGGCACATTTCGCGAGGTTGATAACTACTGCTTTTTAGCCCAGAATAATGTTTCCATGTATCAGGTGAATGAGTACATGGTGGATATCCTTTTATATGGAATTGTTTCCCCCAAGCAGGGGTAACGGATCAAGCAGATTTTTGTTTTATGGCTTAGATAGAATAGTAACAGGAGTTGGAGGTGGGGTAATGTCCCAGTTTGTAAACAAGAAATGGTCGTATTTTGTTATGGCAATAGCACTTTTCAGTATTGTGCTGGCAACAGGCTGCAGCCGTCAGGCGGCAAAAACCGGTCCGCAGGCGGTAGAGGTAAAAGCAGCCCAGGTAATTCAGCGCGATACCCCGGTTACATATGAATTTGTCGGCCAGGTGGCCGCCAAGGACGAGGTGGAAATACGGGCGAAAGTTGCAGGAAATATCGTGCAAAAAATGGTACAGGGCGGGGCAACGGTACAGGCGGGGCAGCCCTTATTTTCGATTGACCAGCGCCAATATAATGATGCGCTGCTAAATGCCAGAGCGGCATTGGTTCAGTCGCAGGCGACATTAGGCCAATATCAAAGAGATTTGGCCCGCGATGAACGGTTGGTGGCGCAGGGGGCAATTTCTCAGCAAGCCTATGACAATGCCGCTACAGCGGTAGACCAGTATGCTGCTGCGGTGGAAGCCAATCAGGCAAAAGTCGCTCAGGCAGAGCATGATATTCAAGATACGCTGGTAGTATCTCCTCTTAGCGGCAGGATTAATGTGAAGGATTTAAGTTCCGGCAGCTTTGTTCAGGCGGGATCCACGACAATCGCCACCGTGTCTTCGGTTGATCCGGTATTTGTTCAGTTCAGTATCAGTGAGAATGAATACTTGCGGTTTTCCCGGGCAGGCCGGGGAAATTCGCCGGCAGAATGGTTCGGGGCATTGACCTTGATTCTCAGCGATGGTTCTCAGTACCCAATCACCGGAACTATTGACCAAGTCGATCGGGGGCTGGCGCAAAATACGGGTACGCTTACGTTAAAGGCGGTATTTGCCAATCCTCAGCAGATTCTCGTTCCGGGAATGTTCGCCCGGGTGGTGGCTCAGGGGGAAATTCGCCAGGGAGCGCTGCTGGTTCCCCAGCGGGCTGTTCAGCAAATGCTGGGTAAGTATTTTGTTACCGTAGTCGATGGGGAAGGTAAGGCGGAATCCCGGCCGATTAAAGTAGGGCCGCAGGTGGGTACCATGTGGATGGTGGAAGAAGGCTTGAATCCGGGAGAAACGGTAGTTGTCGACGGCTTCCAGAAGGCGCAGGCGGGGACACCGTTAAAAGTAACAATGATTGGACCGGAAGAGTTAGAGACTCCGGTACAGCAATAAGGTGGTGTTTCGGTGTCTAAGTTTTTTATAGAACGACCTATTTTCGCGATTGTTATCGCCATTATCATCACTATGATTGGCGTTATTGCGGCGATTAATTTACCGGTGGCTCAATATCCGCATATAACACCGCCTCAGGCATCGGTAAGCGCGACCTATACGGGGGCCAATGCCCAGGTAGTTGAGGAAACCATTGCCCAGTTGATCGAACTGCAGGTTAATGGAGTAGAAAACATGATTTCTATGATTTCTACCAGTTCCGACAACGGCAAATATTCCCTAAATGTGAAATTTAATGTCGGGACCGACGGCGATATTGATACCGTCCAAACCCAGAATCGGGTTGCCGCGGCCAATGCCGGACTGCCTAACGAAGTAAAACAGTCCGGCGTGACAACCCGCAAGGTGTCGTCTGATTTGGCGATGGTCTTTAATATGTATTCACCCAATGGCACCTACGATCAAACCTTTTTGAAAAATTACGGCAGTATTAACGTAATTGAGGATTTAAAACGGGTGAAAGGTGTCGGCGATGTCGGCGAGTATGGTGCGGATTTCAGCATGCGTATTTGGCTGAAACCGGATAAAATGGCACAATTGGGCGTTACAACGACAGAGGTGTCCAATGCTATCGGCGACCAGAACGTTCAGGCTCCGGCCGGTATTATCGGTCAGCAGCCTTCACCGGCCGATCAGCAGTTTCAATATACCGCCAGAGTTCAGGGACGGCTGGTCCAGCCGGATGAATTCAAGAAAATTATCATTCGGGCCAATTCGGACGGCAGTTTTATCCGCTTAGGCGATATTGCCGAGGTGGATTTAGGCGGGAGGGGTTATTCCTATTACGCGACTATTGACGAGCAGCCGTCGGCGGGGTTTGCCATTCAGCTATTAACGGATGCGAATGTACTGGAAACTGTCGGGGAATGTAAAAGAGTATTGGCAGAAGCTTCCAAAAAGTTTCCGGCGGATATGAAGTACAAAATAACAGTAGATACAACGGACTTTGTTACCGAGTCGATGAAGGAAGTCGTCATTACTTTTTTTGAAGCGTTATTACTCGTTGTGCTGGTTGTGTTCCTGTTTTTGCAAAGCGGCCGGGCAACGCTTATTCCCCTGCTGGCAGTTCCGGTTTCTTTGCTGGGTACGTTCGGCGCGTTTATGATTTTAGGATTTTCCATTAATACGCTGACATTGTTCGCCATGGTACTGGCTATCGGGCTGGTGGTCGACGACGCCATTGTTGTTATCGAAGCCGTTGAGCATCATATGCGCTATTCCGGCATGTCACCACATGATGCCACGGTACGGGCTATGGAGGAAGTGTCCGGGCCGGTTGTGGCCATTGCCTTCGTGCTGGCGGCTGTTTTCATTCCGGTTGCTTTCTACGGCGGTACGGTTGGCGTTTTATATAAGCAGTTTGCTCTGACGATTGCCGTTTCCATGGCATTGTCGGCACTTGTTGCCTTATCTTTAACGCCAGCCCTCTGTGCGTTGTTATTGAAACCCTATAATCCGGAACAGCATACCGGATTGCTGGCAAAATTTTTTGATAAATTCAATTCGTGGTTTGAAAGTACGGTGGAGAGTTACGGACGGGGCGTAGGCAGGATTGTTAAACGGGCTGCTGCCAGTCTTTTAATCGTAGGCGGATTGCTGATATTGGTCGGCGGTCTGTTTAAGATTCTTCCGTCATCCTTCGTTCCGGCAGAAGATCAGGGATTTTCCATTACGCAGGTTAGCCTGCCGGATGCCGCCAGCTTAAATCGGACGATAGACGTTTCTAATAAAGTGGTAGATATGATTCGTTCTCAGCCTGGCGTTGAGAGTGCCATGGCGGTTAATGGCCTGGATTTATTGGCGAATGCCAATAAATCCAGCAGCGCTACTATTTTTACCAAACTGAAACCGTGGGCTGAGCGGACAACTCCGGATAAAAAAGTAGAGAATATTGTTCTTGGCACGATGATCGGCGGCAGCCATATTCCGGAAGCGACGACCATATCCTTCAACGCTCCTGCCCTGCCGGGATTAAGTTCTCAAGGCGGGTTTACCCTGATGCTGGAGGATCGGGGCGCTCATACGGATGCCGAACTGGATGAAATCAATAAGAAATTTCTGGCGGCAGCGAAGCAGCGTCCGGAAATCGGCATGATTTCTTCCAGCTATAATGTCAGCACACCGGGATATCAATATGTGGTAGACCGGGAAAAAGCCAAGATGCTGGGCATTGCGATTGATGATATTTACCAGGCCTTACAGGTATTCCTAGGAGGCCTTGAGGTCAATGATTTTAATGCTTTTGGCCGCAGCTATAAAGTTATCATTCAAGCCAACCCCGAGTTTAGAGATAAACCGGAGGATATTCGCTACTATTATGTAAAAACTTCATCCGGGACAATGGTTCCTTTAAATACCGTGGTGAAGCAGCAGGCAACCGTCGGCCCGACTGCTATTAAGCGGTTTAACGGCTATCGGGCGATTCAGCTTAACGGCAACCAGGCCACCGGCTACAGTTCCGGGCAGACGATGACGGCACTTGAGGAAATAGCGGCACAGACGCTGCCGAATAATATCACCTACGAATGGTCCGACCAAAGCCGGGAGGAAAAGATTTCCGGCGGCCGGGCGCCGATGCTGTTTGCCTTAGCGTTGTGTTTCGTTTTCCTTTGCCTGGCAGCTCTCTATGAAAGCTGGAGTATTCCGCTGGTTGTCTTGCTGTCGGTACCTACGGGTTTGTTTGGCGCTTTCCTTTTCCAGTATATTCGTCACCTGGAAAATAATCTGTATATGCAAATTGGTTTGATCATGCTGATTGGTTTGGCGGCCAAGAATGCCATTCTGATTGTGGAATTTGCCAAGGTACGGGTGGATAAGGGGATGAATCCGGTGGATGCGGCCATTGAAGCGGCGAAACTGCGGCTGCGTCCCATCCTGATGACTTCCCTGGCTTTTATCATCGGCTGTATCCCCTTGGCAGTTGCCACCGGCGCCGGTGCCGGCGCCAGAAATTCCATGGGAACGGCAGTCGTCGGCGGCATGCTGATGGCTACATCCATTGGGATATTCCTGATCCCCATGCTGTTTGTCTTTATTGAAAAACACTTTACTGAAAAATTGCAGAACCGCAGGCAAGAGAAGCGGTTAAAAGATTCTACCACGGTTGAACCATAAGAAAAAAGCACGAGCAAGGTATTCCTGGCTCGTGCCTTTTTATATAGTTTAGTTTAATTTTCTGCTGGTAAAAAGAGATAGTAATCCGTATGTGTTTGCTTTTTTGGCACGCAGTAATCATATAGATAATATTCACAAAAAAAAATTAATATATTATGAAATATTCCCAAAGAAGTTTATTGACCGGCGTCGGGAAGTTTGTTATGTTAAATATATAAAAAAGATTTACGCTGGGTCAAAGAAGACTGCCTGCGCCAGTACATAGCGGCAGGCAGCTTTTTTTATTGATCAAGAGTAAAAAAGGAGGGTATTTTTATGAACAAATACGGCCTTTACATTAACGGGGAATGGGTGAAAACCGGGGAAGAATGTGCGGTGGTCAATAAAGCGACGGGAGAGACAGCCGCGGTAGTTGCGGTCGCCGGAGAAAAAGAGGTTGCCGCTGCGGTAGATGCGGCGGAAAATGCATATAAAAATGTCAAGCTTGAACCTTACCGCCGCTATGAAATTTTACTTGCCGCCAGCCAAATTCTGCTGCGGGAACAGAAAAAGATCGCGGCTGCTTTGTCGGCCGAAGTGGGAAAACCGTTAAAAGACGCCATGACCGAAGTGGCCCGGGCCCGTCAGACGCTGATTCTTTCGGCGGAGGAAGCGAAAAGGATCACCGGGGACATGGTTCCCCTGCAGGGGGCGCCGGCCTGCGGCAGCCGGATGGCTTTCACAATTCGCGTTCCTGTGGGCATTGTGTGCGCCATTACTCCCTTTAATTTCCCCTTGAATCTGGCCTGCCATAAAATCGGCCCTGCTTTGGCTGCCGGCAATGCCGTGGTGTATAAACCGGCGACAGCCACTTCCCTGTCTGCCGTTCTGCTGTGTGAAATTTTCGCCGAGGCCGGTCTGCCGGCCGGGTATTTGAATCTTGTTATGGGCCCGGGGGCGAAAGTCGGCGATCTTTTAATCCGGGAGCCGCGGATTAATTTCTACAGCTTTACCGGCAGCCCGGCTGTCGGCAAGTCTTTGTTAAAAAATGCAGGTTTTCGCCGCGTTGCCCTTGAACTTGGCTCCAATTCTGCCAATATTGTCCATGAGGATGCCGATGTGAAGAAGACGGCTGAATTATGTGCCCGGTATGCTTTTACCAATGCCGGACAGGTATGCATTTCCTGTCAGCGGGTCTATGTACATAAGGACATCTATCAGCAATTTTGTCAATATGCAGCTGCCTATACGCAAAACCTGGTGCTGGGCGATCCCCTTGATCCCCGGACCGATATCGGTCCGATGATCAGCGAGCAGGAAGCTGATCGCGCCGACGCCTGGCTAAAGGAGGCTGTTGCGGCAGGAGCCAACGTGCTGACCGGCGGCAAGCGAAGCGGCGCCTGGTTTGAGCCGACAATTTTAACCGATGTGACCGCGGATATGAAAGTGGTCTGTCAGGAAATTTTTGCACCGATCGTTTCTTTCATTCCTTATGAGGACATTGAAGAGGCTATTGTACAAGTCAATCATTCCGTTTACGGACTACAGGCAGGGGTATTCACGAATTCTTTGGCGATTGCCAGGACCTGTGCGGAAAAAATTCTGGTGGGCGGCGTAATTATTAATGACGGCGCTACGTTCCGGACAGATAATATGCCTTATGGCGGTGTGAAGGAGAGCGGTATCGGCCGGGAAGGTCCCGCCTATGCCGTCAAAGAAATGACCGAGGAAAAACTCATCGTCTTTAATTTTTAAACGAAAAAATAACAGGAGGCGCACTCATTATGGTCAGCTGCCGTGAAATCGTTACGTTGTCATCTTTGCATAAAAGTGAACTTGTAGCCGGGAAAAACGGCCTGGACCGTTTGGTGCGCTGGGTTCATTTTATTGATCTGCCGGATGTCATTCCCTGGGTGCAGGGCGGGGAACTGCTCATCATAACCGGCATCGGCTTAGAAGGTGACAGCAGCCGGCTGACCGGATTGGTGCAGGGGCTGATTAGGAAAAAATTGGCCGGACTCATTGTTAATCTCGGACCCTATATTCAGGAAATCCCTGCTCCGGTACTTGAACTTGCCGATAAAGCCGGCTTTCCTATTTTTTCACTTCCCTGGGAAGTGAAGCTGGTGGAAGTTACTCGGGAGATCTGCAGCTATATTGTATTAAAGCAGACCGAGAAGCGTTCTGTCAGCGACTTTTTTGAACAACTGCTGCTGCAGCCGGTGGAAGACGCCGATCGACTGATTCAGCGGGCCGCCGTATACGGTTATGCTTTAAACAAGCCCCAGCAGGTGGCTGTTTTGAATCCATCCCGGCTGCCTCAGCATATTGAACAGGAGAAAATTCACGATGAGCACAAGCTGGTATCTCTCAAAACACAGATAGAGCAATATGTGAGAGACAGCTTGACCATCCGGGGGAAAAAGATTTTGTCGATGCTTTGGATGGGCACTGTCGTGCTGCTGCTGCCCGCCGATAAAAAAACGGACAATTCTCGTCACAATGTGGCACTGGTGGCCGATATTGTGGAATGCCTAAATAAAAAATTTGACGGGCTGGGCTTTGTCGCTAGTCTGGGAGGGAGGGCCGAAACATTGTATGAGGTGCAGCAAAGCTATTCCCAGGCCAACAAGGTTCTGTGGCTCGCTGAATCCAATGCTACGGCAAAATCCGTCTATGCCTATGAACAGGTAGGCATTTACAAATTGCTGTTTGAAATTCCGGCGGAAAAACTTCGTGAATATTATCTGGATGTTATTGAACCGCTGAATCAATACGACAGTAAATATAAAATGGAGTTAACGGCCAGTCTGTTTGCTTTTTTTGAAGAAAACGGCAATGTGGTCAAGACGGCAAAACGATTGTTTGTCCATCGCAATACCCTGGACTACCGGCTGAAAAAAATTGAGGAAATAACCGGCCGCAGCCTGAATCATCCGTATGACCGCTTAACATTGCAGCTGGGTGTGATTGTCGGCACCCAGTTAAAGCAGAGAATTCAGCTGGACACGCTTTCCTGACTGGGCAGGATTCCTAAAAGCAATCATTATTACCATGAGTTATGCACATGGACGCCGCTGGGCGGACTTGCTAAAATAAAAGCAATCAAAACACCTCGCGAGGGCGGAGAGGAGAGGCAAAGACGCCGGGAGTATATCCTTTTGATATAGTTTCAGCGTCTTTTCTAATGATTTTTTAGGAGGAATGATTCATGACTAAAACGGAAGCGCTATTAAAGCGAAAGCAGGCCGCTGTAGCCAACGGCATTGCCAGTTCTACTTCTGTTTTTGTGGAAAAAGCCAGGGGGGCGGTGATTACCGATGTGGAAGGCAGAGAATATCTGGATTTCTATGCCGGTGTAGGCGTTTTGAATATTGGCCACTGTCCGCCGCCGGTTGTGGCGGCGATAAAAAAACAAGCCGATAAATATATCCATTCCTTCTTCGCAGTGGCTATGTATGAACCATATGTGGCCCTGGCGGAAAAAATGAATGAGCTTGCTCCCGGCACAACGCCGAAAAAAACAATGTTTGCCAACAGCGGGGCCGAAGCCGTGGAAAATGCCGTCAAGATTGCCCGCCAGGCGACAAAAAAGACCGGCATTATTGCCTTTGAGAGTGCCTTTCATGGCAGGACGTTTATGACAATGGGGCTGACAAGCAAGGTGAAACCTTATAAATTCGGCTTTGGGCCTTTGCCGTCTGAAATTTATAAAGTACCCTCCGCCTATTGCTATCGCTGTCATTACCGGTCTACTTATCCGGGATGCGGCCTGCATTGCCTGGAAAATTTCGAACGGTTTTTTACCGCGGAAATTGATGCTGAGCATATCGCAGCCATGATTATTGAGCCGGTCCAAGGGGAAGGCGGTTTTATCGTTCCACCGCCGGAATTTTTGCCCGGACTTAAATCGATTTGCGAAAAGCAGGGCATACTGCTGATTATTGATGAGGTGCAAACCGGTTTTGCCCGCTCCGGGAAAATGTTTGCCATAGAAAATTGGGGCGTGGAGCCGGATATCATGACTACGGCAAAATCTATTGCGGCCGGTGTTCCCTTAAGCGCTGTTACCGGTAAAGCGGCGATTATGGATGTACCGGGCCCCGGAAATATCGGCGGCACCTATGGCGGCAATCCGCTGGCCTGTGCGGCGGGACTGGAAACACTGAAATATATCGAAGACAATCAGCTTTGCCGGCGGGCTAAGGACATCGGCAATATAACCATGACACGTCTTAAGGCTTTGCAGGAGCAGTGCAATGCCATCGGCGATGTCAGAGGGATTGGCGCAATGATTGGCATCGAACTGGTTAAGGACCGTCAAACGAAAGAACCGAATAAAGAAATGACGGGTAAAGTTATCAAATGCTGTTTGGAAAAAGGTTTGATATTGATTGGCGCCGGTATTTTCAGTAATGTGATCCGTCTGCTGATTCCCCTGGTTGTGACCGACGAGCAATTAGACAGAGGACTTACCATCCTTGAACAAAGTATATTGCAGGTGGCGGCAGAATAAACCGGATGTTTATTTCGTGTATTTTGCACAAATAATTATCAATCATATTGTGATATATTCTTATAGACAGTATAGATTGCTTCTGCTATCATATATTTATAGCGGAAGATCATTTTGGTATAGTGACTACAAAAAAATAGCTGAAGCAAAGATGCTAAATGGCGAAGCGAACAGGCTTCCTCGGTCATTTAGCATTTTATTTTTTTAATGAAGAAAGCAAAGATGCTGACGACAGTTCCTTTGCTTTCTCTATTTTTAAAATCCCGGGAGAAGACGGCGAGGTGAGAACGTGTTTAATATCTATAAGCTTGAAAAAAAATTTGATGAGCTGGAAGTATTAAAGAATATCAGTATGTATATTGAGGATGGCGAAGTGGTCTGTATCATCGGCCCATCCGGCTCCGGGAAAAGTACGTTTCTTCGCTGCCTAAACCTGCTTGAAATACCAACAGGCGGGAAGATGTATTATAAGGGTACGCTGCTTGATGCCGATTTGAACCGTAAAATGCTGCGCAAAGAAGTGGGCATGGTTTTTCAGAAATTTAATTTGTTTCCCATGTTTACCGTATTAAAGAATATTACTTATGCGCCGATCCATATCAACAAAATGAAACGGGAAGCGGCCCGGGACCTGGCCATGGATTTATTGGAAAAAGTCGGGCTGGCGGATAAAGCCAACGTATATCCGCCGACACTTTCCGGCGGGCAGCAGCAGCGGGTGGCCATTGCCCGTGCTCTGGCGATGCAACCAAAGATGCTGTTGTTCGACGAACCTACCTCGGCTCTTGACCCGGAACTGGTGGGAGATGTGCTGACGGTTATGAAGCAATTAGCCGCCGACGGCATGACCATGGTAGTAGTAACTCATGAAATGGGCTTTGCCCGGGATGTTGCCGACCGTGTAATCTTCATGGACAAAGGATATATTGTGGAGG
Source organism: Veillonellales bacterium (assembly GCA_039680175.1). Taxonomy (NCBI): domain Bacteria; kingdom Bacillati; phylum Bacillota; class Negativicutes; order Veillonellales; species Veillonellales bacterium. The sequence goes on from JBDKTO010000008.1 coordinate 42,498, forward strand.
AAGGCAAACCGGACAAAATATTCAACCATCCGGAGCATCAAAGAACAAAAGAGTTCCTGGCGAGAGTGTTGTAAGGAGGGAAATTTGATGAATCCTTTAAGCCAATTGCATTTTTCCAAAGCAGCAGAACTATTAATCCCTTCTCTCATCAACGGCCTGGGAGTTGTTGTTCAAGCTACGATCTTCGGATTTTTGCTGGCGACGGTGTTAGGATTAATAATTGCCATAGGCAGACTTTCCAGGATTAAAGCCGTTCAGGGCTGTTTATATCTTTTCTTGGAACTGATCCGCGGTACGCCATTATTAGTACAGCTTGTTTATATCTATTACGTGGTGCCTTTATTATGCAATCTGCTTGCCGAAATGTTCGGCTATAAGACCGATGTACAGATATCATCGCTGACAGCAGGTATTTTTGGCCTTGGCATTAATTACGGGTGCTACATGTCGGAAGTTATTCGGGCCTCCATCCTTTCCATTGATCAGGGGCAGACGGAAGCGGCCCTGGTTTTAGGGTTTGGGAAATATCAGGCGTTGCTCCGTATCGTTATGCCTCAAGCCTTGCGCAGCATTATCCCGTCCCTGGGCAATTACCTGGTTATGATGGTCAAAGACACATCGCTGCTGGCCTATGTTGCCGTAAACGAGCTTTTGCTGCGCACCCAGAATTTTGCCTCCCAGACCTTTTTGACGATTGAGTCTTATTCTTATTTGGCTCTGGCGTATTTAGTTATTAGCGTGCCTTTATCCCATTTAGTGAAATTTATTGAATATCGACTGAACCGGAAATAAAAACAGCGCATAATTCGGCAGCGCGAAGGGGGACGCGAAGGAGCGGACAGGATAACAAGAACGACGGAAACTCTGACAAAGTTAGCGACAGCTATAAAATGAAAGGATGACGTGTAATGAAGAAAATGTGTAAAAAGTTTACTTTTCTAGCTCTTTTTCTCTTTCTGATATCCCTGCTGGCGGCAGGCTGCGGGTCTTCCTCACAGACGGGACAACCCAATGCAGGGACGGTCAAAAAGGATTCCGCTGCCGGTCTTACCCTAGATGCATTAAAAGAAAAAGGAGTATTGGTCGTCGGCTCCTCCAATGACGCTCCCTTTGCCTATATTGATGCCAACAATCAGCAGTTCTCCGGCGTGGATGCTGAAATTATTAAGGAAGTTTGTAAACGTCTTGGCATAAAAAAAGTAGAAATGAAGCAGATTCCTTTTGAAAATCTGCTGATTGAATTAAACAACGGCACGATTGATATGGTTACCGATGCCATGTATATTAAACCGGAAAGATTGGATAAAGCCTTGTTCACCGATGTTTGGTATAAAGAAGGGGAAGCGGTTGTCGTCAAAAAAGATTCTCCGATTCAAAGCAAGGAAGAATTGAAGGATAAAGTAGTCGGTGGTCAGAAAGGAACTGCTTTTCTCGAAGTAGCCCAAAAATGGCTTGAAGCAGGAAAAGTCAAGGAGTTAAAAATCTTCAGCAATCAGTCTGAGCTTATGATGGCGGTGAATACCGGTAAAATCGATGCTTGTGTAACCGATGGCATTGTCGCCGGATATACTTTGAAACAGAATTCCAGCTTGAATTTGAAAATCTTAAGTCCCTACGAAGCAGAAGCTGCCGGCAAAATTGGTGCCGCCTTGCGCTTCTCCGATAAGGAACTGCTGACAGCAGTGGATAAAACCCTCAATGACATGAAACAAGACGGAACGCTGTTGAAAATTCTGCAGCAATTCGGTTTAAATGAAGATTACTTTGTGCCCGTTGATGAGGGAAAAACCAAGAATATAAAATAGTTACCGGTCCATTGGTCTCTTTGCTTGGCGGATGCTCTTTTATTCAAGCAGAACCTGCAGGCATCAATGCCCTTACCACTTTTGATAAAAGCGGCAAGGGCATTGTTTTTTATTCCGTTGGCAGCAAGAATATGCAATTTTTTCATTTAACTTTTGGTAAAATAGTAGTGAATCATTACGATGAAGGTGGATGTTATGGGGAAAAAAGCAGGACTCGTCAGATTTATAAAATATCCGGAATTATCGAATCTTGGAATTGTCCATGGAAAGAATATTTCCCATTCCTTGCTGCGACATGCCCATAGTACATTTTGTGTCACTGCGATCATAAAGGGTGCAAGAAAATGTTCAGGCAGAGATAATGATTTTATTATTGCCAGGGAAAAGGTGACACTAATGGGACCGGGAGTTGTTCATGCCTGCCAATCTCAGACAGAAAGATATAGCTATGTTACGGTCTGTGTCAATCCAAGTTCTATTCATGAAGCATTAGAACGGCTGGATAGACCGGCGTGCGTAAATCTGGATATGCCACTTACCGGCGTGGATGATCATGCTTTATATAGCTCAGTTGTTTCTCTGGCCATGAGTATTGAGTACTTTGTCAGCGATTTAGCGGTAGAAACAGAGTATTATAACTTTATCGGTTCGCTTCTTCCTTATTTTTCGAATCAAAAGCTGATTCCCGCTGTTTTTGGACGTAACGATAAAATGGTCAATACAGTTTGCGAATACGTAACCGATAACTATGATCAAAACATTTCGCTTAGGGAAATATGCCGGCTTGTTAATTTAAGCCCATTTTATTTAACGCGAATTTTCAGTGAAACTGTTGGGGTACCGCCGCATCTTTTTCTGAATTTGGTTAGGATTCGCAAAGCAAAGTCGCTGTTGGGTTCTTGGCCCTCTTTGACCGACGTGGCAGCAAAAGTGGGCTTTTTCGACCAAAGTCACTTTATTCGAACGTTTAAAAAAATTGTCGGGATGACTCCGAAGGAATATAAACAGGGAATTACCCAAGGCTAGCCCTTTGCTTTTTTTACAATAGTAAACAAAATCTTCATTGTTATCATTAGTACACCGATTGAATATACGTTGTCGGTGTATTTTTTGCCTGCGCAAGAGTATTTGATTCAGGCAAGAAAGTACAATTTTGTAAGTGGGTACTTACGATACAATGAAGTTGAGCTAAATAATGTTTGGGGAGGAATAAATTATGGAAGAACGTATCATTGAACAGTTTTGTACTGGTAAAGTAGCTTGCCTAAGTAAAACAGTACAAAGTGAGGCATTAGATTGGAACGATCACCCGTCATTTCAGGGAGTTGCATTGAAACATTTGGTCAGGGGCGAGGATACAAACGGCCAGTTCAGCGCTCATTTGGTGAGGGTGATGGCAGGCTGCGAAATCGGGCAGCATACCCATCCTGGAAAGTGGGAGCTGCATGAGGTTGTTGCCGGGAACGGGTATGGTGAGCTCTTAGACAAAAAAATTGAATATAATGCCGGGACGGTTACAGTTTTACCGGCGGATATGCAGCATAGAGTAGTAGCAGGTAATGAGAGTTTATATATTTTAGCGAAGTTTGTTCCGGCTTTAGTATGAAACTTAGTTTCATTTCACCATATATACCCTACGGCGATAGGGGGATGAGCTTGGCTGCCGCCGATGCGCCCCGCGCTGTCGCGTCCTATTTTAAGAATGATCGGGCTGGTATATGTGCTCTATTTCAGATTGATAAAAGGTAATTTTTTCGTCCAATTTTTGTAAGTGCGCTTGGGACTGAGAAAATTTTTTCCCCAAAGCCGATCGATGCGTTATTAACATGGACATACGTTCACGGAGTGTAGGATTACCCATAGCCCGCAGCGCAGCATATCTCTTGATTTCCTTGATAGGCATGCCGGTATCCTTCAAGCGTTTGATAAACTCAACCCATTTTGCATCGTTTTCCGAGTACATGCGTCGACCGTTTTTTTTACGATCTGGAGTAATCAAAGATTCTTTTTCATAGTAACGCAAAGTATATATACTAATATTTGTTAATTTAGAAAACTCTCCAATCGAATAATTCATAAAAATATGCCTCCCAAAACCTTGACATAGAGTTAACTCTAGATTGTATAGTGTGATTATAACAAATTTAAGGGAGGATTTTCAAATGCAAGATGCAAAGGAAAAGTATACGGTAATCACCGGGGCCAGTTCCGGCATTGGATATGCGACCGCAAAAGCTTTCGCAAAACGGGGTGAAAATCTGATTGTCATTGCTCGGCGCATAAAGAACCTTGAACGTCTTAAAAGCGAAATAGCAGACGAAAATCCCGCATTAAAGGTGGTAATCAAAACAGTTGATTTGTCTTTAAGCGAAAATGTTTATAGGTTGTATCAGGAATTGAATGAATTTGAGATTAAAACATGGATTAACAACGCCGGATTCGGGAATTACGACAGCGTAGCCCATCAGGACGTAAAAAAAATCGAGACAATGCTTCACGTAAACGTTGAAGCCCTGACAATCTTTTCAACACTTTATGTTCAAGATTATCAGAATGTTAGAGGAACGCAACTTATCAATATTTCCTCTGCGGGTGGTTATACAATCGTTCCAACAGCAGTTACTTATTGTGCAGCAAAATTTTACGTGAGCACATTCACTGAAGGCCTGGCAAAAGAGCTGCAGGAAGCAAATGCTGAGTTGCAGGCAAAGGTTTTGGCACCTGCGGCGACGAAAACAGAGTTTGGAAAAGTGGCCAACGACGTGAATGAGTATGATTATGATAAATTATTTGGAACTTATCATACCAGCGAGCAAATGGCAGGATTTTTGCTTCAACTGTATGACAGTGACAAAATAGTGGGAGCCGTCGATAGGGAAACCTTTAAATTTCGTTTATTGGAACCGCAGTTTCCTTACGCTGGCAGTTCCGCTCACAATCAAAAAGTTTAAGAACATTTAAATGTTAAGGTTACGGTCAACTTACAAAAAAACCGTAAGGTTGGCCGACAAGCAATTATGCTTTTAAATCCTTCAAGCTTGCGGGGCTGGAGGATTTTTTTCATGCTTATCCGACTTTCTATAAAAGTTATCCACCGCAATCAAGCGGCCGGGCATGACCGGCGAAATTTAAATTCTGGCTCGCAGGTGTTGATGCCGCAAAAAACCAGATCGTCTATGGGGTCCTTTCTGACCTTAAGCGGCGCCGTATAAATCATATCCAGTTTTTATAAGAACGAACTCCTTTCCCATGAAAAGCGCCGCTATTGGGACGAACGCGAATTTGACGAATGCAGCATCGCCCATGAGTGCAGCCGAAGCTATTACGAAACGCCAGAGAAGTGGCTTTGCCGCGAGGAACCCCTGCATGAGATCATGACCGCGCTGGAAAGCTGCACGTCAAAACAGCGTTATTGCTTCCTGCTTTTTGCTCTGTAAGGTTTCAGTGGTTCCCAAATTGGTAACATCTGCGGTTGTTCTCAATATGCCGTTTGGGATTCTATCAAAGCTGTCCGAAATTCTACTGAACAGGAAAACCGACGCGGAGCGCAAAGCTCGGACGCACCGTCTCAGTGAGCACGGTGCCATTCTTGAAAGCGTCTTTCCCGAATTTTTCCATGTGGAAGCAGTATGCCGACAACAAGCCGGTTCGCCAGCGAATTATCGCCTCAAAACCGAGAGTGCGGGAAAAAATTCAGGAGGCGCACAGCCTGGAACTTGCCTTGTATGACGCCGCTGTATGGTACTTGGATGAGCTGAAAGATAGCGGCGAGAAGCTCACGCCGAAACATTGGCAGGCCAAAGCAGAACGCCTCACCGCCCAAAACAGCGCCTTGTATCAGCGGATGAAAGCCATGCGCACGGATATTCAGACAGTAGAGAAAATCCGCCAGACCGCCGACAAACTTGCCCGTTCGGAGAAGCCCAGAGATCGGATGCAGGAACAAGAGCGATAAAAAGCGCCGCATAGATTTCTCTATACGGCGTTTCTTCATTTTCCAAATAAATCTGCGTGGGTGCCGGTACGGGCCAAGGTCAGAACAAGCACATCATTCTCGATCCGATAAACCAACAGCCAGTCCCCTTGAATGTGACATTCCCGGTATGCCGTCCAATTGCCGGACAAAGCATGATCCACATACTTTTCGGGAAGAGCTTTTTTATTGGCAAGCAACGAAACGGTTTCCTCCAAGAGCTTAATCGGATATCCCCGCTTGATAGCAAGTTTGTAATCCTTTTTGAATTTCGAGGTGAATTTGACGGTGTATTTCATTTTTTCAGGTCTGCGAGAAGCTGATCCAAGTCAGTATACCCTTTCACATTCGGATCTTTTGCAATCCTTTCCGCCTCCAGCAACGCCGCGATCGTTTCGGCATTCGGCTGATTGAGCGAAATATCAAAAGGAATCCGTCCCTCACGAAGTGACTGACGTACAAAGATATTGAACGCCGTTGAGAGGTTCATCCCCAATTCTGCGAAAAGGGCATCGGCCTGCGCTTTTAAATCCGCATCCATGCGGATGCTGATATTAGTGGTATTCGTATCAGCCATAAAATCATCTCCTTTAACACTACTTATATTATATATCAATTGCACGAAATATACAACAATTTGCACGTAAATTGACGTAAAAAATTAATTTTTGAGGGGAAGTAACTGTGTTATCTAAAATGGAAATTGTCTGATAGTATTCAAGGAGTAAAAATTATACCAATTATGCTAAGGCTATCATAAGATAGCTACTTTTAAGGAGATATATATAATGATGAGCGATAGAGGTAGTTCAAATCATTGAGTCAATGAAAATATGTAATATTAAATATGATCTTGATTGGTTGGACAGCAATCTCTTTATGCTTGCCTTGGGCCAATTCAAATGGAGTTTAGTGCATCCCCGCATAATTTTTTAAATTGGAAACTTGATGAATTGTTAAATGATATGCTCTCTACCGCTCAGAGTATAATAAGCAACTATGTTCTTGATTACACGCAGATGGCTGAGCGAAGTAGAAATTATCCTATTGCTGTATTGGGAACGGTTGCCGTCTCCAAATCATCTTATCATCCAAATACCAAAATGTCACAAGATGATTACATACAAAAATATGAGGATTTCTTTAAAAAGTATGAAGCATTTAAACTATGTGTTCAAGAACTCCGTACTACAACTGATTTAGCTTAGGAAATGGATGAATGAACTTGTATATGTAAAAATATAAATTTGCTTGTAGATAAGATAGGAGGGTACTCTATGCCATTATTAGAAGAAATTGAAAAAATGGATATTAACCAGATCGTAAAAAATTATGACGAGTTAGATAGACATACATCTTATGGAACGGATGCTTGGTGGGAAATTTATATAAGCAAAAAGGAAGAAGAATCCAATAATTAGCAAGATATATGTTCTATTTGACAATTGCACGACTATTGTTAGTCTGGTTGTTTCTTTTGTTAGCCTCTGGATATCTTTGACAAGAGTAATACATCTGCCCATTACGTTTAGACAGCCAATTGCTACTGAAATTTTCCTGTCAATCCGATTATGATATCGAAAAAGATAATAAAATAAAAGCTCTGTAACGGAAATGCTTTTACTGTTGCAGGGCTTTTTTGTGCAGATGGTTTTAATAAGAAATCGGGTCGTAAAACATCCGCGAGTTATGGGAAATCATGAACTCGCGGATGTTGTTTTTACTCTTTCAGCGGACGATCATTACCGGACAGTTTGCATAATAGAGCACATATTGACTCACGCTTCCCATGAAATGCTGCTTTAACTTGCCAAATCCTCTACTGCCCATAACAATAAGGTCATACTGGCCTTCTTTACAAGTATCAATAATTACTTCTGAAGGCTGTCCGATTTTAACAATAGTTCCCACTGCTATTTCTTTTGGCACCAGATGTATCGCATCAGCCAGGAGATGATAGCCTCCTTCTTTGAGTTCACCCGGCACATAGCCGCCGGTGCTTACCTGCTCAAAGGTCGAAATTTTTTTGTTTAAATCAACGACATGCAGAAGGGCCAGCGTTGCTCCGCAGAGTTCAACCAGATAAACAGCCTGCATTAAAGCCCGCTTTGCATGTTCCGATCCATCAAACGGCACTAATATTTTTTTGAAATTGGTCATTGCTTACCCCTCCGCAATTATTGAATTTTTTTGTTCCTTTATTTTCATGAAAGCTGCGCGGGCCCGATAAAAACAAAAGCAGAAGACAAGTGCTACTACGCCCAGATAAATCAGCAAAGCACCAAATTCTTTGGAACAGTCCATGAATGAAGCACCCCGCGTAAGAATATCACGGGTAAAGTGATATTCCCAGGTAAGCGGGAAAAAAATATGAGTAATAATTCGTACCCATTCCGGCAAGGCAGAAACCGGACCGGTCGGGCCGCCAAAGATAAATCCTCCGGGTATAAAAAGAATCATGCGGCTTGCTGCAACCCCCGGATTCGCCGCCGTCCAGCCAAAAAGCAGGCTGAACATACCAAGTGCCGGTATATAAAAAATAAGGGAAAGCAGAAAAACAAAAATATTTCCTGAAAAAGTCAAATCACCTAAAATTCGTAAAATAGCAAGCCCGACAAAAATTGCCGTAACGAGACATACGCTATAAGGAAAAAGGCGCGTTATCAATGAAAATGGACTGCTGTCCTTGAATTCAACGACCAGTTTCTTTTCCAGACGAAGCCTTGGTATTATCCCAATCGTTGCAAAAACAAAGAACATGGAAGAGAAAAAGAAAAGGAATCCCAATACTTCCCCGTTGCTGTTCGAATTTACCGGATTGAAAAGTTCCCGCTCATTCAGAGAAATACTCGCCGCTGCCGCCGCAACCGCTGCCGGATTCTGCGCTGCTCCTGTTTGGTTCTCGCTAGCAATGATCGTATTCAACGCATCTTTTACGCCTACAGTCTGAGCACTGTTTGTATTATCATAAAATACACCCATGCTGGCTGCCGACTGGCTGTAGCGGTTCTTTTCCAAATCCTTGGGCAGATAAACAACGGCTATATTCTTATCCCGATAAAACAGACTCGTGGGTTCTGCCGGCATATTAAGTACGGCCGATATCTTGATAAACGGCGAAGCATTCATTTTTTTAATAATTTCATGGCTGTATTTGGAATTATCAAGATCAATAACTGCAACATTAGCGTCTTGAGTATAATTATTCGCAAGAAATATACCAATCACTACTGTTACCACGATTGCTACCACGAGAGAGACCTTTTCATAAGGCATGCCCTTACCGGAAACGAAAAACGCTAACTCATCTTTTAGTGAATGCATCTTCTGTCACCTCGACTGTCATACCCGGCAATATTCCCGCTTGTGCGTCTGTATAGATACGAACCTGAAAGGCAGATAAATCAGCCTGCCCTTTTTCTCGCGACATTTTAAGATCGGCAAAACCGGGAGCTGCGGTAATAAACCGGACTGTTCCGGCAACATTCCGGTTGTTCGCCAGCGTTTTACCGACAATCGGATCGCCTTCAGCCAGTCTTGTCGCCTGTTTTTCACTTAAATAAATATCATAGTAGTATCTTTTGCTTTCTAATAAAATGACGGGCGTATTTGCAGTAATCATTTCGCCTTGCTTTACTATAATTTTTAAGATTTTGCCATCTTCCGGTGCCCGCAAAGTAAGCCGTTCCTTACTTACTTCCAATTCAGCCAACTGTACTTCTAAAGCTTTTTTCTGCTGTATAAGATTCTGGACATCATTCTGCTTATTGGCCAATGCCTGATGCTGCTGCTCAATGGTCGGCAGGTTCAAGCTATCGGTATTGCCGTTATCGATTGTGCCAGCGAGCAATTTCCCGAGAAGCTGCTGCTGCTGCGCCGCATTTGCCGCGGCAACGTTGAGAATTGCCTGGGCATCGTCAAGCTCTGACTGGGAAATAGCCCCCGATGCGGCAAGTGCAACTTTTCGATTATAATCGAGCTGTTTGTTTCGATACGTTGCCTTTGCGCCAGCAAGAGCCGCCCGCTGCTCGTCGATCTCGCGGAAGTTTTGCTCTTCGTTTGTATCTGTCTGTGCATAACCAATGCGGATAGACCCATTCAGCGAATTGATCTGTGCGTCCATCTGCGCAATCTGGGCTTTCAATTTCGCAATGGAAAGATCGACATCCGTGCTGTCGAGAACCATAAGCACATCGCCTTTTTTCACTTCCTGCGACTCCTTTACCGCTTCGTTAATAAGGCGGCCGCTGACCGAATCAAAAGATACCTTGACCTGCTCTGCTGTAAGAATACCATCTTTGTTTTTTACGGCCAGTGCTATCGCATCATTCCCTTTGTAAAGCAACACAAGCCCGGCGGAAAAAAGCAATACTAAACATACCATTCCAATTCGTAATGATTTCTTTTCCAAATCCATAACTATTTTCCTACCCCCTTAACATTAATTAGTCAACTAACCATAAGCTTATAAAATTGTCAAATATAAATACAAAAATGTCCATATAGTAAGCTAACTAACTAAATGGATAAAAAACTACTACGGACATTTAATCACCAGCAATTCTTTTTAATAAATCAATGAGTTCTTCTTGTTCTTTTTCCGAAAGCCGTCCCATCAATTTGGTAATACGCAGATAATGTCCCGGCAATACTTCGTCCATGAAGCTGCGGCCCTTTTTGGTAAGGTAGATCTTTTTGCCCCGGCCATCATTCGCATCGGAAAAAGAATATGTAAGTCCGTCACGCATCATGCGGTGCAGCATAGCACTGATCGTCGCCCGGGTCACACCGGCGCTTTCCGCCAGCTGTGAGGGGGCCATTCCGTCAACTGCCTGATGAAGAAGAATCATCACATGTAATTTTCCTTCCGACAACTGATAGTTTCTTTCTAAAACATCAAAAATCGAATGCTGAATTTCAGATGATGTTTGTAATACCCGTAGCATAACCATAACCGATGAAGGATTTATTTCGGGAATAATCTTCGCTTCTCTTTCCAACATCTCGCGTGAGGGAAGTGTTCCTATCTTCATAACAGCCTCCAGATAAATAGTTAGCCAATTAATTATTAGTATATAAAAAAATTTTTTGTTTGTCAAAATGATCTTCCGTTTTTTGCCATAACAATTGATTCCACGGCGAAAGCCCCTGAGGCACTCAAAAGCGAAGGGGACGTTTTTTTGCTGCTTAGGATTTCGCTGGCTGTAAGAACGCGAAGACTCACCCTGTGGGATACGCTGCCAGTAGCGGGGGAGCCACAGCCCGTAACTTTTTGGCCGCTTTAGTTTAAATTATGGGGATTTATTGTGGTAAAGATAAGATGGGTCCCCGAAAAGTTTGCGAAGCAAAATGTGCGTCCCCTACGCTTCTTATTCCCTAATAGTCTGATAACCGACGCCTAATTCACAGCCTTGTAGCAGCTTTGCCACAAATCATAATTTTCGGGGTTATCAATAAACTCCGCCAGGAAATCAATAGAGCTTTGGGACAAAGCTTCATCGCGCTGTTTGACGCAGTAAAGGTATCGTTTTAGGGTTAAACCTTTTATATGTGCTGTTTTGACAGGAAGCTGCGCTTCTATGTTGACAGCGCTTTTACAAGATAATACGGCAACTCCGTAGTTCTTGGCTACTCCCTGCTTAATAGATTCTGTATTGCCAAACTTCTGACAGATAGGAGTTGGCGCTCCTGCTTTTTTCAGTGCATCTTCGAAAAATTCTCTGGTAGCGGAGTACGGCTTGGAAGAAATAAGGAAAGTTTGGCTCTCCAGATCTTCGATCGTTATAGTATCTTTTTCGGCCAAAAAATTATCCTTAGATAGAATTAAAACCAACTCATCTGTTTCAAACGGTAAGAGCTTTAACCCTTCAAATTCCCAATGAATTTTGTGCTGTGAAATAAATCCGAAGTCTAATTTGAAATGCCGTACCTTTTCCAGGACGACGGTAAAATAATCAATAAAAAGATCAATATTGGTGCCATAGCTGTTTCCGTGAAAAGTGCTGACCAAAACAGGCAGAACATAGTTGGCAATAAAGCTGGTAGCTCCCACCCTAACCTTGCTGCTGCCGGCGGTGTTTGTTTTAGACAGTTCTTTTATACAGTCATGGTTAAGCTTTATTATTTTTTCGCTGTATTTTAATAATATAATGCCGTTTCGGTTAATCTTTATATTTCTGCCAACTCTGTCAAAAAGGCGTACGCCATAATAATTTTCCAGCGCAGATATTTGTTTAGATATTGCCGCTTGTGAGCAGTACATTTCATCGGCAGTTTTAGAAAGGTTTTCCGTTTTTGCCAGCGATAAAAATGTAGTCAACTTTACAATATCCATTATAGCCTCCCATTTATAAATCATCTTTCCCAGTAGCCTGACTGTCTAAAGTATAACTCCTGGTTATAAATGTTACAACTTATATGATTTGTTTATGATTATATTTCTTTATATACTGTTGTTGAAAATAAAAAATGCGAGGTGATAATATGACTGCAAGTACAGCAGCCGTTACTAAGAAAAAAAGTATCGTTGATAAGTGGATGCAGGTGGCCGGTCTGCCGGCAGCTTTGATTGCCTTTGTGTTCCTGCTGACGATGCCTACGCCGGCCGGACTGCTTCTGCAAGGTAAAGCGGCCATAGCGGTATTCTTCTCAATTTTTATCCTCTGGGTAACCCAGTCGCTGCCTACCTACTTAACGTCTCTTATTGGAATTGTCCTTTTAGTCATAACAGGAGCCTGGAGCGAGAAAGAAGCGCTTGGTGTATTCGGCTTGGATGTAATGTGGGTTATGCTAATGGCCTTCTTCATTACATCGGGCATGGAAAAGAGCGGTTTTGCCAAAAGACTTGCCCTTTGGATAATATCCAAATTTGGCCATACTGCCAAAAGCACGTTGGCTACCTTGGCGGTAACTAATCTGATATTGGCTTTTTTAGTACCTTCTACTACGGCCAGAGCCACCCTGATGCTTCCGATCTCGCTTCTTATTCTCAAAGTGTACAAAGCTATACCGGGAGAAAGTAATTTTGGCAGACAATTGGTTATACAGCAGCTGCAGTTCAATAATATCTGCACAACCGGCATCTTGACCGCAACAGCACCGCAAATCATGGCGGTAGGGCTTATCAAAGACTTAACGGGTGCAAATGTTACCTGGATGGACTGGTTTGCCGCTTCCTTCCCCGTTGCCGTGCTAACGGTTCTCACATCTTTATTAATCGGTAACTTTTTATTTAAAAGCGAGGTTAAAGCTCCTCCGCTTGAGAATGGTCAGCAGCCCTCAGATGCAAAGAAAGAATTTAAGGATCAGTATAAGGCGTTGGGTAAGCTTAGCAAAAATGAGATAAAAGCGTTGATTATCTTTGCCCTTACGGTATTTTTGTGGGCAACCGACGGCCACCACTACGCCATGTTCGGAATGCAGATCAGCTTAGTGCTGGTAACCTTGATTTCCGGTATTTTATTTTTCATGCCTTATATTGGCATCGCAAATTGGAAGGATGCAAACGTGCCCTGGAATCTGGTTCTGTTCAGCGTTGGCGCATATTCCGTCGGACTGGCACTGGATGCTTCCGGCGGAGCCTCCTTTATGCTAAACTCCATATTCGGTTCGCTGAATTTAGCTTCGCTTGGATTCTTCAAATTATATGCAATCGTAATCTTTATCGCCATGTTTTCTCACTTGGTTTTTACCAGCAAAACAGTGCGCACGATTATTTTGATTCCAACTATTATCGGCATAGCAAAGGCTGCCGGTGTAAATCCTGTGGCATTGGCACTACCGGCAAGCTTTACAATCGCTGATGTAATAACACTGCCTCCCAGCAGCAAGCCGAATCTTATATTTTATAGCACCGGGTACTTTAGCGTACTTAACCAGTTTGTCTATGGCATACTTGTGCTGCTGGTTAAATGGATTCTGCTGGTAATCGCGTCGCTGACGTGGTTTAAATTTTTAGGTATTTGCTAGGGAGGAGGAGATAGCATGAAAAAATTAATAAACTGTATGACGTGTTTAATCGTAATTCTGAGCTTTACATTTACTTCAGCCGGCAGCGCATCAGCGGCGAATGACTCTTTGAAAGCCGGTCAAATACTGAACTATATGGAAACATTTACTCCTGCTGAAAATTATGATGCCGATTTGACAGTGACTGTAGAGGGAGTTTCCAATACGGCCGGTGAAGTCTATGTTTTCATGCGCCAGGCCGATATGATTCAGACGGATATGAAGGTGAAAATGGGACAGGTCACTGCAGCCGATGGCAAACCCGGCAAGGTTGGCTCCTCATCCTATCTGATATATAAAACTTCTTCGCCGGAAGAAAAGTATGCCATTGAGCTGACATTTACGTGCCGCGATTTTTATAATGGGGCTGCATATAAGCCGGATACCGGGGTTGCCGGACAGGTTTTATTAAAGTATAAAATTGTAAACACTCAAAGCTACGATATTGTGAACTACAAAGTAAAGGTCTATTTAGCCAAAGGACGGGAATTTTTACACGTTTCCTCTCCTAAGAAAAACTATCTTGTAGGCAAGGATCCCCAGTCGGATTTGCGCTATTTGGAATATGATCTTTCAGGATCGGTAGAAAAACCGGCATTCAAGCAGGCAATGGAAGTCAGCATCAATGCGGTCCACGGTACGCCGGTAAAAGGCGTTCCGGCTGGAATACTGTGGGTGGCAGCGATTGGTCTCGGCGCAGCCTTCTTCATATTGGAATACAAAAAAGTATTTAAGACTCCGTTAGCAAAATCGTAAGGCGACAGTAAAAAATTGTAAAAAAACTACGAGGTGAAACATATGTATAAACATGTGGTTTGGGATTTTGATGGAACGCTTTATAATACTTATCCCGGCATTACAAAAGCATTTTTTCGCGTTGTTACCGAAGAAAATATAAAAATTGACATAAAAGAGCTGGGGGCGCAATTAAGGGTTTCTATCGGGAACACTCAAAAACGGCTCAACAAGCAGTATGGGCTAAGCGATGATTTTGAAAAAAAATATTTGACTTATCGCAATCAAATAGAAGAAGAATGCATACCCACTTTTCCCTATGCAATTGAAATATGCCGAGCTATCTGGAAAAGCGGGAAGAAGAATTATTTATACACCCACCGCGATACAACCGCTCTGAAGCATCTTGAAAAATCGGGGATAAGAGAATGCTTTGCCGATTGTATCTCGATAGAAGATGATTTTCCCAGGAAGCCGGACCCGGCAGCACTGCTAAGTTTAGCTAAAAGGCACAACTTTTCTCCCGCCGAAGGTATTATGATAGGCGACCGCGATATCGACATTTTGGCTGGGAAAAACGCCGGCATGGCAGCATGTTTTTTTGCTGAAAACAAGACAACGGTTACTGCTTCTGACTACAATATTTATTGCTTAGAGCAGCTTTATAATATTCTTAAAATAAACAAATAAAATCTATGCCGAGCCAATAATTTTATATTGTTAAATTGCTGAGGAATAATTTGGCAGGGGAGCTGCGGAGGCAATGGCTCATTTACTGTCGAATAAAATAAAGGCTGCATCAAATTCTTTTAAGAATACGCCCTACGATTACGATAGGATAGTAAAGGGGGCGATTCCCTTGGAAAACAAGATTAAGCCCGTTGAGGCTGTTCAAAAAGCGTCGAAGCTATTTCCTGTCAGGCCGGTTGGTTTTGCCGAGAACCCAAGATATCAATCACAGCAAAAAAAGAAACGGGCGGTGAAATCTAACCGGGAAGAAGATAAACGGCAGAATCAGTCACAGCAGGCGGAAAAGACCGGAACACATATTGATTTAAATGCGTAGAAAAGAGATCCTGGTTTGAATTTTTGCAAAAAAGGAATATTCATATATTTGGTGAAATAGAACTAAGATAAAATAATAACTTTGGACTAGAGAAAAGAGAAGTCCGAATCAACATTCCGCGTGTTTGGCAGGATGTTGATTTAGACCTCTTTTTTCTTGCTCCTTTAGAAATCAGCAAGAAAAAGGTTTTCAGGAAGGGGTAATGACATGGAAAAGGCTTCAGTAGTAGTCATCGGCGGCGGAGCCACAGGAGTCGGGATCCTGCGGGATCTGGCCATGAGAGGAGTAGACGTGCTGCTCCTGGAACAGCGGGATCTGGTGAACGGCTCCAGCTCCCGCTATCACGGACTGCTGCACAGCGGCGGTCGCTATGCAGTAAAAGACGCCGCCGCCGGCAAAGAATGCATTGAAGAAAATACTATCCTGCGGAAAATCGGCAAACATTGCGTCGAAGCCACCGAGGGCTTCTTTATCCGGCTGCCGGAAGACGATAAAGCATTTGAAGAAAAATGGGTGGAAGGCTGCCGCAAAGTAGGTATTCCCGCCATACCCATCTCCCCGGAGGAAGCTTGGCGACTGGAACCCAACCTCACACGCCGGATTCAGTCCGTGTACCGGGTGCCGGACGCCGCCATCGACGGGTTCCGCATGGCTTGGCAGAACGTAGCCTCCGCCCGCCGCTACGGCGGACGGGTCAGGACCTATAGCGAAGTCGTCGCCATTGAACAAAGCAACCAGCAAATCACCGGTGTCAAAATCAAAAGTTTCCTGACCGGCGCAGTCGAAACAATCGCCTGCGACTTTATCGTCAACGCTGCCGGCTCTTGGGCCGGAAAAATCGCCGGATTGGCAGGCATCCAGGTCCATGTTCAGCCGGACAGAGGCACCCTGCTGGCCTTTAACCACCGGCTTTCCAGCCGTGTCATCAACCGGCTGCGTCCGGCCTCCGACGGAGATATTTTTGTGCCCCACGGCTCCATTACCATATTAGGCACCACCTCCTCTCCGGCCGAAAGTCCGGAAGACAACCTGCCATCCACCCAGGAAGTATTGGCGATGATGAAAATCGGTGAAGCTACCTTCGAAAACCTCGGTCAGTACCGTCTGCTTCGCGCCTTTACCGGCACCCGTCCCTTATACAGCGCTGATCCCAGCGCCAAAGGCCGGGGAGCGTCCCGAAATTTTGTCATTCTGGATCATGCCAAAGATAACCTGACCGGCTTCGCCAGCATCGTCGGCGGTAAATTCACCACGTACCGTCTTATGGCCGAAAAAATGAGCGATCTGGTATGCCGGTATTTAAAAATTACAACACCCTGCCGTACCGCCGAAGAACCCCTGGTGGAAGACGCTTCTCCCCAACTGCTGGCAAAGGCCAGACAATATTTTCCCGCCTACGGAACCGAACTGGCTGCCTCACGGTTAGGCGCCGAACGGCTGGAGAAAGTCGTCAACAGTATGGAACAGGACCCAGAAAAGCGCCAATTGGTCTGTGAATGCGAAAACGTTACTCTGGCGGAAATCGAAACAGCCGCAAAGGACAGCACCAGCTACTGCCTAAGCGATGTCCGGCGCAAAACCCGCATGGGAATGGGGACCTGCCAGGGAGCCTTCTGCATCTTCCGAAGCGTCGGCGCCGTTGACAGTCAGAACCTGGCCTGGGGCCAAAGCACCAATGATCTATTAAAAGAATTCCTCCAGGGCCGCTGGAATGGCATTCGTCCAATCCTCTGGGGCAGCGTCCTGCGGGAAATGGAATTGACCAGGGGCATTTATGAGGGAATGTTGAATATCAATGGAGTGATCGACAATGAGACAAAGTGACGTAATCGTAATTGGCGGCGGCTTTGCCGGACTCACCGCAGCGGCAGTGGCCGCCAAACGGGGCAAAACAGTGACAGTGCTGAGTAAAGGAGTCGGCACTCTGACCATCAGCGGCGGAACCATCGACCTGCTGGGCTGCGGCAGCGACGGCCGTCCCTTTGCCAGCCCGGCTGCCGGACTGGCTTTGGTCGATCCGGACCATCCCTACAGCAAAATAGGCAAAGAAGCCGTTCAGGCGGCAGTTGACTTTTTCCTTGATCTGTGCGAAACAGCCGGTTTTCCCTATCGGGGAAACTTGCAGGAAATGAAATGGATTCCCACCGCCGCCGGTACAATAAAGCCCACCTGCCTGGTACCCAAAACCATGGACACCGCGCCCCTGGCAGAAACCGATATGGTCTATGCAGTCGGCTTTCACTGTCTAAAAGACTACTACCCCCATATCGTCGCGAAGAATTTGCAAAAACTGCCGGGCTATGACAAAACCTACCACATCGCCATGGTCGATCCGCGCTTTACCGCCGGCCGGGATGTCAGCGCCCTGGATATTGCCCGGTGGCTGGATACCGAATCCGGCCGGCAGGACTGTATAGAACAACTGCGAAACACAGTGAAGCCAGGCGCCGTCCTGCTCCTGCCGCCAGTACTGGGAACCCGTCCCGACTACCAAGTCCTGCAGGAACTGGAACAGGCAGTTCGCTGCCGGATCATCGAAACCGTCGCCCTGCCGCCGGCGATGACCGGCTTTCGGCTGCGAAACCTGCTGCTGGATCACCTGAAATCAGCCGGCGTCCGCATCGTTGAGCAGGCTTTTGTTGCCAAAGCCATCGTCGAAAACGGCAGGTGCCTGGCAGTCGTCACCCAGAACAGCGACCGGGAACGGAGCTATTCGGCCCAAGCCTTTATCCTGGCCAACGGCGGTTTCTACGGCGGCGGCCTGCTGGCCGAGCCAGGAAAAGCCGTCGAACCCATCTTCCACCTGCCGGTCAAAGCCCCGGCCAGCCAGACGCAGTGGAGCAATCCCCGGCTTTTCTCCCGGGAACAGCAGCCCTTTGCCAAAATCGGCATCGCCGTCGACAGCACGCTGCGCCCCCTGGCTGAGAATGGCAGCTTGGCCCTTGAAAATGTATATATTGCCGGACGCAGCCTGGCAGGCTATGACTTCTGTTTTGAAAAATCAGGCAACGGTGTTGCGCTGGCATCCGGCTATCAAGCGGCCATGATGGTATAAGGGAGGAAAACAAGCATGAAAATACAGCATAACAATCCGGACAGCTGTACCGCCTGTACAGCCTGCATCGCTCAGTGTCCCGTTACCGCGGTTACCCGGAAATTCCGCGGACCGAAAATGGTGGGACCGGCCCTGGAACGAATGAGACTTTCCCAGGAAGATACGGAACCCTCCCTGGAATACTGCTCCAACTGCAAAAACTGCGACATAGCCTGCCCTTCCGGCGTGCCTATTTCCACCCTCAACATGCTGGCCAGAGCCAAGTCCTTTAAAAACCGCAGCCATTCCCTGCGGGACGATATGCTGGCCCATGGCGAAAAAATGGCCAAACTAGCGGAAAAAATTCCCGGCGGCGCATTTTTGGCCAACCTGGGCATGAACCTTGGCGGCAGCCTGGGCCTCATGAACCTGGCGGGCATCGCCGGAGAAAGACCATTACCATCGTATGCCGCCGAATCCTTTCTCCGCCAATTTAAAAAATTTAAACAGCAAAGCTGCCCGGATAAAGTCGTATTCTATCCCGGCTGTTTTATCAACTACAACGATCCCCAAGTGGGAATGGACTTCGTAGCCGTTATGCAGGCCAACGGCTACGAAGTTATCGTGGAAGAAGACTTTGTCTGCTGCGGTTCGCCTATGGTTGCAACCGGCTATCTGGACGAAGCCGGTGAGCAGGCCCGGACCAATACCGAACTGCTGAAAAAATGGCGACAGCAGGGCTATCCGGTAATTACCTGCTGCACCAGCTGCGGTCTGATGCTGAAGCAGGAATACCAGGAGCTGTATGATATCGAAGGAATGGCGGAAAATGCGAGGAATTTGTACGACGGCTGTGAATTTTTGCTGCTGCTGGCGGACAAAGGGAAATTGAATACCCATTTTGCCGCTCTGGAAGAGAAGGTCCTGTACCACGCTCCCTGCCATCTTCGGGCCCAGGGGTTCGGACTGCCGGCACTGGATTTGCTGGAGCTTATTCCCGGCCTTAGGGTAGAGAACGCCGGCGCGGGCTGCTGCGGTATTGCGGGCAATTACGGATTTAAAGCCGATAAATATGACATTTCCATGGCCATAGGGGAGAAGCTGTTTCAAAGGATCAAAGACAGCGGTGTGGATACGGTGGTCAGCGACTGCGGGACCTGCCGGCTGCAGATCGCCCATGGCGCTAAGGTAGAGACGGTTCATCCCCTGACTCTCCTGCGCCGGGCATATGAAAGATAACAGTTCAGTGACAGGAATTAAGGATTTCGCAGCGAATTTAAATATTTTTAATCGACGAATTTTTGAAGCATAGGCAGGTCAGATCATTATGAAATATTTTTCGGCGATGCTTGTCGTACTCTGTATGCTGCTTGGCGGGTGCCAGAATCAGCAAAATCAATATATTGATTTTAGCCGTCCCTCAGCCAACCCTCCTGTGTACAGCCGGGCAGAACAGGAACAGGGCCCGATTTTAATTGCGCTTGCCTCCGTGATGTCTCCTTATGAGACCATTAGTTATTACCGTAAAATCGCCGAACATATTTCCCGGGAAACAGGCCGGCAGGTCGTTCTCATTCAGCGCAAAACGTATGCCGAGGTGAACATGCTGCTGGCTAATGGCGATGTGGATATTGCTTTTTTGTCAACCGGTGCTTACAGTTCCTATCAGGGAATGAATGAAATCGAAATCCTGGTGATGGCGGAACATGGGGATAACGTATTTTATAATGCCGATGTCATCGTTCATACCGACAGCAGTATCAAGACGATGGATGATTTGAAGGGGAAAGTTTTTGCCTTTACGGACCCGCTGAGCTATTCGGGGCATATGGTCATTGAGGACTATTTGCGGCAGCACGGCACCAGTCCGGAAAAATTTTTTAAGCGTTATTTCTATACTTATAATCACGACAAGTCTCTCTGGGCCGTAGCCAATAAGCTTGCCGATGGGGCCAGCTTTGACAGCCAGATTTATGAATATGCCAAAGAAAGAAATCCTGAGCTGACGGCAAATATCCGCATTATTTTTTCTACCGCACCGGTGCCTACCGGTCCGGTAGTAGTCAGTAAAAGGATGAAAGCAGAACAAAAAGAACAGCTGCGCAGTATTTTTCTCAACATGTATCAGGACCCGGATACGATTCCCGCCCTGCAGGGACTGGTTATCGATCGCTTTGTCATGCCGGAACCTGAATTTTATGAGCCGTTGCGGCTGCTCTACAGCCGGATGAGTACAGCCTTATGAAAAATATAAAGCGATTCAGCATTTATTACAAAATCAATTTTATCATCGTCAGTGCAATTTTATTCCTTAGTCTGACAATCGGCCTTCTCACCATTGAAACGACCAGCAATTTGCTGAATGAGCAGATGGAAAAACGGGGGGCAGAACTGGCCTCCTATGTGGCAGCCTTAAGCCGGAACGACATTCTGCTGGATGATCATTATTCTCTGTTTGACCGGATCAATAAAACCAAGAACAATACGAAAGATGTCCGCTATATTTTGATCTCCGACTCGGCCGGGCGAATTATCGCCCACACATTTCCCGGCGGTCTGCCGGAAGGCCTGCCGCTGACTGCCGGAGCAGCACTGCCGGCGAAGAATGAGGCAGCGGACAGCAATGGATTGGAATCCGGCCTGTCCCCCGATTATGAAGTTGCAAAGTATGACAGCAATGAAGGCTCTATCCGGGAAATAACCGTACCGATCGAGAGCGGCATAGGTTTTGTACGGGTGGGAATGTCGGAAAAAGGAACCCAGCTGCTGATTCGGCAAAAGACAAATGCTGCGATCGGAATCACCTTGATTTCCTGTATCCTGGCGATGCTGGCGTCTACCTATCTGGCTCATCTTATTATCAAGCCGGTGGAAACACTGGCGGCAGCGGCAGCAGAAATCCGCAAGGGCAACTTTTCGGTACAGGCCCAAGAAACGGCGGATGACGAAATCGGTCATTTAACGGTTGTATTTAATGAAATGGTTGCCGGGTTAAAGCACAAAGAAAGTGAAAATAAGCATTTGCTGGATGAATTGCGGGAAAAGGAAGAGATGCGCACCATACTGATCAATAAGCTGATTACCATTCAGGAGGAAGAACGGAAACGGATTTCACGGGAACTGCATGACGAAACAGGCCAGTACTTGACTTCCCTATTGGCCTATTTAAAAGTGCTCATGTCGAAACTCACCAATGACACGCAAAAGACGCTGCTGCAGGGAGCCAGAGATTTGGTTATCGACGTATTGGACGGTGTGCGGAAAACGGCGGTGGACTTGCGTCCGCCGGCCTTGGATGACCTTGGTATTACGGCTGCCATGACGAAATATATTCAAAAGTTCGGTACGGAACAAAACGTTAATGTGAAATTTGCGGCACCGGAAGCGAGACTGAACCTTAGTAATGAAACCGCTCTGACTTTATATCGGATTCTCCAGGAAAGCCTGACGAATGTTGCACGGCACGCCCGGGCAACTTCCGTTTCGATTACTCTTGACTTACAGGCAGCGGCTGTTACGCTGAAAGTCGAGGATAATGGATTAGGTGCGGGTTTCAAAGAATTGGAGATCGCCCGGGCTAAAAACAGGCTGGGAATATACGGGATGCAGGAAAGAGCCGAGCTGTTGGGAGGGAAGTTGGAATTCCACTCTGCTCCCGACAGGGGAACGGTTGTTTTTGTAACACTGCCAATATAGGAGGAAAAAGGAATGGACAAACTGCGGATCTTTCTTGCCGATGATCATTCCGTGCTTCGGGCAGGGCTGAAGCTGCTGCTCAATAACGAAGCGGACTTTGAAGTTACGGGAGAAGCTGCCAATGGGGAAGAAATATTAAAATTGCTGGAAGAGCGGTCGGCTGATATTCTAATTTTGGATATTTCCATGCCGCAGATGGGGGGCTTGGAGTGTATTAAAGAAATCAAAAGCCGCGGCTACAACATCAAAATTTTTGTACTCACCATGTATGAAGACGAACAGTATGTCAAGGAAGCGATTCAGGCAGGGGCACTGGGCTACGTGGAAAAAAGAGCGGTGGATACGGAGCTCTTTGAAGCCATTCGGACAATTGCCACCGGGGCGCGGTACTTAAGCCCGCAGAATGCCAATGCGCTGATTAACAGTCTGCTCCTTGACCATGAGAAAGAAACTCCGGATGATCCCTATATTCTCCTTAGCTTCCGGGAACGGGAAGTTTTGAAATTGATGGCCCGGGGCCATTCCATGAGCCAGATTGGCGAAATGCTGTGTTTGAGTGTGAAAACAGTGGATACGTATAAGACCCGGTTAATGGAAAAACTCCAATGCACCCAGCGAAGCCAATTGGTTGAATATGCTCTTCGCTACGGGTTCCTCTCCGCAAAATCCAGATGAGAAGTTATCTTACCTGAGCTTTGCGGCTTTTTCCTACAAAATAATCAGAAAATTTCTGCTAACCATTTTTTACTGTTTGTAGGATAATAAGAAGAGATATAAAGAAAGGATTAAACCAATGCAATTATTTAACGAGATTCCCGGTGAACGGGCGCGAAAAATAGAATACATTCTTACCGATATTGACGATACCATTACGGAAAACGGCAAACTGCCGGAAGAGTCTTACACCGCATTATGGAGACTGCATAACGCGGGATATAAGATCATACCGGTTACCGGACGGCCGGCGGGATGGTGCGATCTGATTATCCGGCAGTGGCCGGTAGACGCGATTGTCGGTGAAAATGGAGCCTTTGTCTATTATTTTGCCGGCAAACAACTCAAAACCTTTACCCATCCGTCAGTAGCCGGTGGGGATATTCGCAAAAAACTGGACAAGGTCAAAAACGCCGCTTTGCAGGGCGTTCCGGGCTGCCGGATTGCCAAGGATCAGTTTTCCCGGATTTATGATCTGGCAATTGATTTTAATGAGGATCCTCCCTATCTTGGTTTTGAAGCGGCGGAAAAGATAAAAGACATCTGCGTTTCCCTGGGAGCGGAAGCAAAGGTGAGCTCAATTCACGTTAACGCCTGGTTTGGCGAATATGATAAACTATCGATGACCGAACTGTTTATGCAGCAGATATGGCAGGAAAAAAATCTAAAAGAAAAGGTGCTCTTTTTTGGTGACTCTCCCAACGATGAACCGATGTTCGCCTATTTCCCCAACAGCTGTGCGGTTGCCAATATAAAGCCTTTTGTAAATAAAATGAAGCATCTGCCGACTTATGTGACCGAGAAAGAATGCGGCTGCGGTTTTGCCGAAGCGGTGGGCCATTTGCTGTCGATAAAATGAAACCGGAAAAGATATGCATTTTTAGTAAATCAGTAGTAAGGGAAAATATAATATACCAGGGAGGGGAAAATGGGCTCACATGTGGATTGTATCGCTTGTATAGTAAACAAAGCCAACAATTTAGCCGATTTATATATAAAGGATAAGAGAAAAAAGTATGGGTTTATGCAAGCGGTGCTAACAGAAATTTTACATACCGGCTATGACCGGTCAGCTCCCTTGGTAGAAGCAAAAATGACTAGAATTGCCCGGCAAGTAACAGGCATTGAAGATTTTTACGAGCACGACAAACGTTATTTTAATGATTTGCTATTGTCATTGGAACAAGATGTGGAAACCCTGATATGCAAAGGGGAAGAGCCGCTAGTTGAAGCATTAAAGGCGGCTCTTGCCGGCAATATAATAGATTTTAGCGCTTTAAATAATGTCCCGCCCGATTTGGTAAAGGATATCATCTTTAAAACGGTGACGGAGCAGGAACTTGATTCTTGTACCTATGAGCGATTACTGGATGATTTGGCTTGTTCAACAAATTTATTATATTTAGGCGATAATGCCGGAGAAATCGTATTGGATAAAATCCTGCTCAAGTATATCAAGCGGCGGTTTCCCCATTTGAATATCGTATTTACAACAAGAGGAACACCCATTTCAAGTGATGTAACCGAAAAGGATGCCTATTATGTAGGTATTGATCAATATGCGGCTATAGTCAATAACGGGACGGATTTACCCGGTACGGATCTGCAGGAGGTTTCGGATGTTTTTAAAGATGCTTTTGAAGCCGCGGAAGTGATTATTGCTAAAGGACAAGGGAACTTTGAAACGCTTACCGATAGCGGTAAAAATATTTATTACTTATTCTTATGTAAGTGTAATGTGTTTGTAAAAAAATTGAATTTCGGACGATTTACTCCTATATTTCAGGCTGAACGTAAAAGTCAAAAGGGTCGGTAAATAGTCTTTTTGGTATGGATTAGTTTTCAGGAAAACCAAGTAAGAATACTTCTTACTTGGTTTTCCTTTGTTTTTCTTACGGGAGAATCAGTATTTTACTGCTAACAGAGTTTTCAGCATTGTGTGATAATTTTATTTGGATGAGATAGTTGTTTCGTGTTATTTTAAAAAATAATTTGGGGGGATGCTGATGGAAGCAGGTTATGCATTGTTTTATGTTTTACGGCTTTGCTTTTCACCGCTTCAGGAACAACGGTTGTAGGGTGAAATCCGTGTCACATTTATGATACGGCTGCAACTGCCGAATAAGAGAAATTAGAGAAATGAGGTAGAAATTATGGGAGCTATTTGGAACTTTTTCAAAACCGGAACGAATATAACGCCGCTTACGGATGCAAAAGAAATCAAGTCGAAATTCAACACAATGCGCTGGCAGGTATTTGGCTCTATTACCATCGGTTATGCGTTATTTTATGTACTGAGGCTTAACTTTTCAGTTATAAAAAAACAGCTTATGGCGTTAGGTATATTGGATGCACAGCAATTAGGACTCATGGGATCGGTTTTCTTTATTACTTATGGGATTGGTAAATTCACCAATAGCTTTCTGGCGGACCGGTTCAATAATAAACGCTTTTTTGCCTTTGGACTGTTTATGTCGTCTGTTGCCAGTACGTTGATGGGATTTTGCAATACATTTGTACCGCTTGTGGTTTTATGGGGGATCAACGGCTGGTTCCAGTCTTTTGGCGCCGGTCCCTGCATTGTTGCCTTGAATCAATGGTTTACGAATAAAGAACGCGGCACTTATTATGGCATTTGGTTTACAAGTCATAACTT
Organism: Veillonellales bacterium; assembly: GCA_039680175.1. NCBI lineage: Bacteria > Bacillati > Bacillota > Negativicutes > Veillonellales > Veillonellales bacterium. Next base: position 68,184 of record JBDKTO010000008.1, read on the forward strand.
AGGCGCAGCTTTTACCTATATAGTAACAGCCGTGTTGGTTACTTCTTACAGCTGGCAAATGGGGTTTATTGTTCCGGGCATTGTTTGTCTGGCAGGCTCTTTCGTTATATTATTCTGCATGCATGACCGCCCGGAAACAAATGGCCTGCCAAATGTGGAAGTATATAAAGGGGAAGTACAGCCAGAAACGATAGAAACCAATAAGACGGTAGGACAGCTGCAATGGGAAGTTATTAAAAACCCGGCAGTCTGGATCCTTGGCTTATCGAGTCTTTGCTGCTATATCACACGCTATGCGATTGAAAGCTGGGGGGTTGTCTATTTAACAGCAGAAAAAGGTTATTCTACGGTGGGAGCAGCCGGCGTACTCGGTGGAATGCAGATTGCAGGGATTGTCGGAGCACTGACCTGCGGTATTGTCTCTGATAGATTCTTCAATCATAGGCGCAATATGCCATGCTTGATTTATGGTATTTTATATGCTGGATCGGTTGGCATGTTCCTTTGGGCACCGCCGAGCTTTATTATGGATATGGCCTGTTTGTCCGTGTACGGTTTTGTAATGGGAGCTCTTGTCTGTTATTTGGGAGGACTTATGGCAGTTGATATTGTTCCTAAGCGTGCAACAGGTGCTGCAATGGGCATGATTGGCCTTTTAAGTTACGCGGGCGCAGCGATACAGGAAACTGTCAGTGGCGTTCTTATTAATTCCCATATGACAATTGTGAATGGCCAAAAAATATATGACTTTACGCTTGCGGGTTACTTCTGGGTAGGTGCCGCTGTTGTTTCTCTATTATTGGCGCTTATTGTATGGAATGCAAAACCAAAGGAAGTAGTGTAACCAGCTTTCAGGGAAGGGGTAATAGCGTGGAAAAGGCGACAGTAGTAGTCATCGGCGGCGGAGCCACAGGAGTCGGCATTTTGCGGGATCTGGCCATGAGAGGAGTGGACGTACTGCTTCTGGAACAGCGGGATCTGGTGTACGGCTCCAGCTCCCGCTATCACGGCCTGCTGCACAGCGGCGGCCGTTATGCGGTAAAAGACGCCGCCGCCGGCAAAGAATGCATCGAAGAAAATACTATCCTGCGGAAAATCGGCAAACATTGCGTCGAAGCCACCGAGGGCTTTTTTATCCGGCTGCCGGAAGACGATAAAGCATTTGAAGAAAAGTGGGTGGAAGGGTGCCGCAAAGTAGGTATCCCTGCCATACCCATCTCCCCGGAAGAAGCCTGGCGACTGGAACCAAATCTGACCCGTCGGATTCAGTCCGTATACCGGGTGCCCGATGCGGCAATTGACGGTTTCCGCATGGCCTGGCAGAATGTGGCCTCGGCTCGCCGCTACGGCGGACGGGTCAGAACCTATACCGAGGTCATTGGGATCGAACAGAGCAATAATCAAGTGGTGGGCGTGACAGTCCGCAATTTTTTCACCGGTGAAGTCGAAAAGATTGCCTGTGATTTTGTTGTCAGTGCTGCCGGTTCCTGGGCCGGAGAAATCGCCGGACTGGCGGGAATCAAGGTGCACGTCCAGCCGGACAGAGGCACCCTGCTGGCCTTTAACCATCGGCTTTCCAGTCGCATTATTAACCGGCTGCGTCCGGCCTCCGACGGAGACATCTTTGTGCCCCACGGATCCATTACCATTCTAGGCACCACCTCTTCTCCGGCCGAAAGTCCGGAAGACAATCTGCCCTCCACCCAGGAAGTACTGGCGATGATGAAAATCGGCGAAGCTACCTTCGAAAACCTCGGACAGTACCGCCTGCTCCGCGCCTTTACCGGTACCCGTCCCTTATACAGCGCTGATCCCAGTGCCAAAGGCCGGGGAGCCTCCCGGAATTTTGTTATTCTGGATCATGAGAAAGACAATGTAAAAGGTTTTGCCAGCATTGTCGGCGGTAAATTCACCACGTACCGGCTCATGGCTGAGAAAATGAGTGATCTGGTATGCCGGCAGCTCAAAGTAACAGCACCCTGCCGTACCGCTGAAGAACCGTTGGTTGAAGACCCTTCCCCCGGATTATTGGAAAAAGCCAGACACTATTTTCCCGCCTACGGAACCGAATTGGCCGCCTCCCGCTTAGGAGCCGAGCGGCTGGAGAAAGTAGTCCAATCTATGGAACAAGATCCGGAGAAGCGTCAGCTGGTCTGCGAATGTGAAAACATTACCCTGGCGGAAGTCGAAGCAGCCGCCCAAGACAGCACCAGCCACTGTCTAAGCGATGTCCGGCGCAAGACCCGCCTGGGAATGGGAACCTGCCAGGGAGCCTTCTGCACCTTCAGGAGCGTTGGTGTTGCCGACAGTCAAAATCTGACCTGGGGCCAGGACACAAATAAGTTATTGCAAGAATTTCTTCAGGGCCGCTGGAACGGAATCCGCCCGATCCTTTGGGGCAATACTCTCCGGGAAGCGGAACTGACCCGGGGTATTTACGCGGGAATGTTGAATATCAATGGAGTGATCGACAATGAGGGAAAGTGACGTTATTGTGATCGGCAGCGGTTTTGCCGGGTTAATAGCGGCTGCTGCTGCTGACAAACGGGGTAAAAAAGTTACTGTCTTGAGTAAGGGAGTCGGCACTCTGACTATCGGCGGCGGAACGATTGATCTTCTTGGTTATGGCAATGACGGCCGGCCTCTTGCCAATCCGGCAGCCGGGTTGGCTGCAATTGAGCCGGCTCATCCTTATAAGAAAATAGGCAGTCCGGCCATTTACGCTGCGATAAAATTTTTTCTGGCAATCTGTGAATCGGCAGGCTATCCTTATCTGGGCAGGCTGGAGGAAATGAAATGGATTCCTACGGCTGCTGGGACGCTAAAACCTACCTGCCTTGTGCCGAAAACCATGGATACAACATGTCTGAAATCAGCTCATACTGTGTATGCAGCGGGTTTTCAAGGCTTAAAAGACTACTATCCCCATTTGGTGGCAAAGAATTTAAGCAAACTACCGGGCTATGATAAAAATTACGAAATTGTTATGGTTAATCCTCATTTCACCGACGGTCGGGATGTCAGTGCACTGGATGTGGCTCGATGGCTGGATACCGGGACCGGGCGAAAAGAGTGCATACGGCAACTGGTAAAGAAGGTAAAAGCGGGTGCAGTCATTCTAATGCCGCCGGTGTTAGGGACTAGCCCTGATTATCAGGTGTTAGAAGAAATGGAAACAGCGCTGGACTGCCGACTGGTGGAAACAGTAGCCATACCCCCTTCCGTTACGGGGTTCAGACTGCGCAGCATGATGCTGAATTACTTAAAAACCGCCGGTGTCCGCATCATTGAACAGGTTTCTGTCGCCAGAGCCATTATGGAAAAGGGTAAGTGCCTGGGAGTTGTGACGCAAAATATCGACCGGGAACGGACTTATTATGCAAAAAATTTTATTCTGGCCAACGGAGGTTTCTATGGCGGCGGTTTACGGGCGGAACCGGGGCAGGCGATAGAACCGATTTTCAATCTTCCGGTAGAGGCACCGGCCAAGCAGGAAGAATGGGGAAATCGGCAGTTGTTTTCCCCTGAGAAACAATCCTTTGCCAAAATCGGCATAACAGTTGACAACAAAATGCGTCCTCTTGCCCCCAATGGCAGTATCGCTATTGAAAATATATTTATTGCCGGACGCAATCTGCGGGGCTATGATTTTTGTTTTGAAAAATCAGGCAACGGCGTTGCGCTGGCATCCGGCTATCAAGCGGCCATGTCGGTATAAGGGAGGCAAAAAAATCATGAAAATGTATCAGCATAACCCGGACAACTGTACAGCCTGTACAGCCTGCGTCTCTCAGTGCCCTGTTACCGCCGTCACCCGGAAATTCCGCGGACCGAAAATGGTGGGACCGGCTCTGGAAAGACTGAGACTTTCCCAGGAAGATGCGGAACCCTCCCTGGAATACTGCTCCAACTGCAAAAACTGCGACATGGCCTGCCCTTCCGGCGTACCCATTTCTACCCTCAATATGCTGGCAAGAGCTAAGTCTTTTAAAAATCGTAAACATTCCCTGGGAGAAGAACTGCTGGCTCATGGTGAAAAAATGGCCAAACTGGCGGTGAATCTTCCCGGCGGTGCTTTTTTTGCCAATATGGGCATGCATATCGGCAGCGGGCTTGGGTTGATGAGAATGGTCGGCATTACCGGTCAAAGATCCTTGCCGGCTTATGCCGCCGAATCGTTTCTCAGCCAATTTAAGAAGCTGCGTCAGCAAATTTTTCCGGATAAAGTTGTGTTCTATCCCGGCTGCTTTATCAACTACAACGATCCTCAGGTGGGGATGGACTTTGTGGCTGTGATGCAGGCCAACCGGTACGAAGTGATTGTGGAAGAGGAGTTCGTCTGCTGCGGATCGCCTATGGTCGTTACGGGTTATTTGGCGGAAGCAGAGCAGCATGCCGAGAAAAACAGCGAACTGATAAAAAAATGGAGAGAAAAAAGTGTTCCGGTGATTACCTGCTGCACCAGTTGCGGTCTGATGCTGAAGCAGGAGTATCAGGAACTGTATGACATCGAAGGATTGGCGGAAAACGCGAAGAACTTATATGACGCCTGCGAGTTTTTGCTGCTGCTGGCGGACAAAGGCAAATTGAATACCCAATTTGCCGCTCTGGAAGAGAAGGTCATATACCACGCGCCCTGCCATCTTCGGGCCCAGGGGTTCGGCTTGCCGGCACTGGATTTGCTGGAGTTTATTCCCGGCCTTACAGTGGAGAATGCTGACGCGGGCTGCTGCGGGTTGTCCGGCAATTACGGCTTTAAAGCCGATAAATACGATATTTCCATGGACATAGGCGAGAGGTTGTTTGCCAGGATAAAAGGCAGCGGCACGGCTACGGCAGTCAGCGACTGCGGAACCTGCCGGCTGCAGATTGCTCACGGTGCCGGAGTGGCGGCGGTGCATCCGGTGACACTGCTGCGGCAGGCTTATCAGCGATAAAAACTTTTCCTTTACAGAGCCTCTGATCCGATGCTATAATAAAACCAAACAGACGTTCTGTGACGGAGGGGTTAAGGTGGCGGAAAAAACTTTTGGCGTAGGCGGCAGGAACATGACGAAGGAGCAAGCTCTGGAATCGGCGGTTAAACAGATTGAGAAAGATTTTGGGAAAGGCTCGATTATGAAACTGGGGGAAGCAGCGGCGAATATGAATGTGGAAGTGATTCCTACAGGGGCTTTGTCGCTGGATATTGCCTTGGGAGTTGGCGGAGTACCACGGGGCCGGGTGGTGGAGATCTACGGGCCGGAATCTTCCGGGAAAACGACTGTCGCCTTGCATATCATCGCCGAAGCGCAAAAATTAGGCGGCACGGCGGCGTTTATTGATGCGGAGCATGCCCTTGATCCGGTGTATGCTAAGGCACTGGGCGTCAATACGGAAGAACTTTTGATCTCGCAGCCGGATAACGGCGAACAGGCTTTGGATATTGCGGAAGCTTTGGTTCGCAGCGGTGCTATCGACGTTATTGTTATCGATTCAGTTGCTGCTTTGGTACCCAAGGCGGAAATTGACGGTGAAATGGGTGATTCCCATGTGGGTCTGCAAGCCAGGCTGATGTCGCAGGCGATGCGTAAACTGACCGGCATTATCAGCAAATCCCGTACTACCGCCATTTTTATCAACCAGCTGCGGGAAAAAGTCGGTGTAATGTTCGGCAATCCGGAAACAACAACCGGCGGCCGCGCGTTAAAATTTTATGCGTCAATAAGACTTGATGTTCGGAAAAAGGAAAGTATTAAACAGGGAAATGACATTGTGGGAACCCGGACAAAAGTAAAAGTAGTAAAAAATAAAGTCGCTCCTCCTTTTAAACAAGCGGAGTTTGATATTGTATACGGTAAAGGAATTTCTCGGGAAGGTATCTTGGTGGATTTAGGGACTGAGCTTAATATTATTGATAAAAGCGGCGCTTGGTACTCCTATGGCGATAACCGTTTGGGGCAGGGACGGGAAAATGTAAAGGCCGCTTTGGAGGAAAACAACGATATTGCTAATGAAATTGAAGGGAAGATCAGAGAACTGCTCTTGTCCGGCAGTGTAAAACTGCCGGCAGCAGCCGGGAACGATCTGGTGGATATAGAAGAGGAATAATGGAAGGAATTAGATGATTTTGTTACTTCCGCCAGGGGGGAAATGTCTTCCTTTGCATACCGATATAGGAGATATGAACGTACGTATTTCTCTTGCTGAAACGAAATAAAGGGCTTCAGTTGCTGATAGACGAGAGCTTAGTGTGAAATGATGAACACTGAACTCTCGTCTATTTTAGTCTGTGATGAGAATCTTATCTAATGCTTAGCTGCTTCGGTGGGAGTCGAATCTCCCACCGAAGATTCGATGTTCAGCTTTAGCTGAACGAGTTCACTGCCCAGCCGGTCGATGAGATTGAGCAGCTTATCAAAGAATATCCGCAGATTTTTTTATGGATTTCAGGGCATACCCATACTCCGGCTGTTAATCCCTAGTTACGCCTCATCGGTCAATCTTTTTGCGGAACAGGTGATGAATATCCATAATGCCGATATGGATTGTGGGGTCATTTGGACCAATTCACGATACTTGCACCCCGAATAATAGCTGCAAGCTATAGTGCCAATCCAGGTTTATTCATAGAGGAGTTACAGACTGGTAAGCGAAGTAAATATATAGATTAACTTTGCGGACTTCTTCAAACATCGTGTGTTATGGAAGGGGGTAAGGTATGGATTTAAGGAAATTGGAACATTTTGAAGCTGTGAGCAGACTGAAGAGCTTTACCAAAGCGGCAGAAGAGCTCCATGTTGCTCAACCATCAATTACCGCTTCCATACGAAAACTGGAGGAGGAACTGGGAGTTTCTTTGCTATACAGAAATCAGCACGTAGTCGCTGTTACACCGGACGGTGAATTGTTCCGAGAACGGATTAAGAGCATATTACATGATGTGCAGAACGTTGTGGATGAAATGCATGATTTAGGCACTCAAGCGAATCGAACGCTGAGACTGGCAATTCCAACCTCACTTGGTTCTTGGATGTTTCCCGCCGTATTTGTCGAGTATGCAGCGCAACATCCCCACGTTATTCTCAATGTTCTTGAGCGCGGAGTACAAAATATCGTTGACCGGGTTATGGATGAGACGATAGAGTTGGGCTTCATTGTCTTGTCTGATCCATCACCTCCCTATATGACGCTTCCTTTTTCACAGGGACAATTTTTTGTTATTGTTTCCGCTGAGCATCCATTGTGTCATTACGAGAAGATCTCCTTTGAATTATTAAAAAATGAGAGATTTATTTTGTGTTCAGGTGGTAGCTATATCAGAAAAAAAGTCATGGCAGAATGCGAAAAGCATGGTTTTACTCCTAACATTACATTTACCCCATTGCAAGTTGCCACTGCCTTTAATATGGTTGCCAGCGGGGCGGGAATATCCTTTCTGCTCAATGAAAAAATTGCTATAATTAGGGATAATCCCCATATAGCCATCAGGCCTTTAGCAGAGCCAATTGAATTTGAGACCGGGTTTATCTGGGCCAGGGATAAATATTTGTCGGCCGTAGCCCGTGGTTTTATTCAGTTTATTCAGGAATTCAAATGATGTACAAGAAGTTGATGAGAACTCGTTCTCGTCAATTTTTTTTTGCAGATGACTCCTTATAGCGTAGAACTATCACGCGATAGAAAGGATGTATTTCACAAAATATTCATTCAAATATAAACTAAGAATGCAAGTTCAAGCAACAGCCGCTAGCAAAATGGGTTCAATCAATGATCAAAGGAGGGAAGAAGCGTTTTAGAAAATTTCAGGAAGGAGCTGTGATATGTTAGAAATAATCATTGCGGCGGCAGTCCTTTTGGGGGTTAGCTGTCTGGTAGTGAAAAATTATAAACCACAAACGGTTATTTTTTTGGGCGGAATGATTCTATTGGCTTGTGCAGTGATAATGGGAAAGCCGATCATTGCAGTTAAGCAGAGTACGGGCAATGTCTGGTTTGATATTTTTAAAGTAATCGAAAATCTGTTTAGCAACCGGGTAGCCGGATTAGGATTAATGATTATGTCGGTCGCTGGTTTTGTTCGTTACATGGACCATATTGGTGCGAGCAAAGCATTTGTGAAAATCAGTGTCAAGCCGCTGCATTACGTGCGATCCCCGTACTTAGTATTAGCCTTTGGCTATATTTTGGGACAGCTAATGAAAATGGCGATTACCAGTGCAGCAGGACTAGGCATGCTACTAATGGCGACGATGTTTCCGGTACTCATTGGCATTGGAGCAAGCCGGACTGCAGCGGCTGCAATCATTGTAACCTGCTCCTGTATCGATCTGGGGCCGGCAGCGGCTACATCAAACTTGATTGCCAAAACGGCGGGTATTGATAGCGTTGCTTATTTTGTCAACTATCAGATCATGATTGCAATTCCGGTTATGCTGGTGATAGCTGCTTTGCATTACTGTGTACAATCCTGGTTTGACAAAAAGGACAATCATGTAGCTGTGAGTTCTGAATTTGCAGTTGCAGTGACGGATGAAGCAAAGTCGCCTGTTATTTATGGAATATTACCCATTATTCCATTGCTGATAATTTTTATTTTCAGTCCAATTGTCGGGTCCAGTATAAAAATGTCTTTGGTTAGTGCCATGCTTTTTGGGATTTTTATTAGTATGATCTGTGAATATATCCGGTATAGAGATGCGCAAAAAGTTTTTAAAAGTATTCAGAGTTTTTTTGATGGGATGGGGAATGCATTTGCTACGATTGTAACTTTGGTGGTAGCTGGTGAAACCTTTGCTAACGGTCTAACCGCTATTGGTGCTGTGGATATGGTTTTAAATGCCTCGAAGAGTGCAGGATTTGGTGCGGATGCAATGACAATTTTGTTACAGGTTGTTATTGCCGGTGCCACGATAGTTACCGGCTCGGGCGATGCTTCCATGTTCTCATTTGTAGGGTTGGTGCCGACGATCGCCAGTCAATATCAGATCGACCCAGTATACTTATTGCTGCCGATGCAGTTTGCCGCAACGATTGCCCGTGCTGTTTCTCCGATATCTGCGGTGTGTATTGCAGTAGCAGGCATAGCGTCAGTATCGCCGGTGGAGGTTGTCAAAAGGACGGCCATTCCTATGGCTGGGGCCATGATAGTGACAACAATTGCTACAATTATTGTGTTTTGAATCAGATAAATCGGTAAGATACCAATAGTAGGAGGATATCATGCTCAGCTACAAATTTGAAATATCAAGATATATAAGGGATCTAGAGTACTTAGTCAATATCGACAGCGGTTCCCGTGATGTTGAGGGAATAGCTAAGGTCACTGAATTTTTTGCCCGGAAGTTTTCCGAAATTGGCTGGAAGGTGAAAGAACATTACTTTGATCCGACCGCAGGACCTTGTCTGGAGATTGTAAACAGTGATAAGAATTATTATGACATACTGCTTATGGGACATATGGATACTGTATTTGAAACAGGTACGGCAGCGAAAAGACCCTTTGCAATCAAAGACGGTAGAGGCTATGGTCCGGGGATTGCCGACTGCAAAGGGGGGCTATTAGCTGTTTTCTATGTTCTCAGTGCTCTTCGGCATGAGGAAAAATTAAACCATCTATCAATTGGTGTGGCATTTAATTCCGATGAAGAGATAAGTTCCATCTATTCGAGGCCGTGGCTGGAGATGCTTGCGAAAAAAAGTGAATGCGTTCTTGTAGTTGAACCAGGCAGAGCGAATGGTGATTTTGTAAACAAACGCAAGGGCGTCGGGCGTTACCGGCTTGAAATCAATGGGGTGGCGGCTCATTCTGGGATTGACCACGAGAAAGGCCGCAGCGCTGTCGAAGAGTTAGCGCATTGGATACTTGCCCTCCACAGCAAAACCAATTATGCAACAGGGACTACCGTCAATGTGGGAGTTGTTTCGGCAGGGACCGCAGTGAACGTGGTTGCGGCACAGGCTAAAGCGGAAGTGGATGTGAGAATGTACGATCCTGCCGAGGCACAAGCCGTTGAACAGGTAATGAGAGACTTAGCGGCGCATCCCCGAACTTCCGGGGTGACGGCACAGGTTAGAGGAAATGTGACCAGACCGCCCATGCTTCCTTCGGCAAGAACGTTGGAATTATGCGATGCTATGGAGCACATGGGAGCTGAGCTGGGAATTCCTATAAACTGGACTGCAACCGGCGGCGGATCGGATGGCAGTTTTGCCGCCAGTTTGGGTATTCCAACTTTGGATGGGCTGGGGCCGATAGGTGGCGGCTTTCATGGACCAAACGAATATTTGCTTATCGATTCAATTGAACCCCGTTGTAAATTGTTATACCGGTTTATTGAATATATAGCGGAAAATAGCAAAAATAGCAGATGAAGGTGACTTCGTCGTTCAAAATCAGGAGGAACAAGGATGCGCCAGTTAAAATTGTGGGCAGCATTGGGATTGTTTATGATTTATGGGTTATTTACGGCAACGAATGTTCAGGCTATGTCAACACTGATCCCGGGAGCTCATAGCGTGGAAGTAAAAGCCTATGATGATTTGACGACCAATAACGATGAAATTGGTCAAGCTTTTTTAGGAGCAATGAGTGCTGATTCCAGGAATCTCAGGGACTGGGATGAGAATGGGAATCCGTCGAAGCCATCCTGGCTTATTCCACAGGATAAAGTTCCCGGATTGCAGATTACAGGCATGTTTGATGATTCTCACTTTGTCATTCGAATTCCTGACAAATGGAACGGGAAATTGGTTGTTGGGGCTGCCGGCGGTACGGGTAGCGAGTTGTCAGCAGATGAAAGGTTAAGTGATTTTGTTCTGACAAGGTTTGATGCCAATGGTGCCAGTTACGCATACGCATATACCGATAAGGGAACACGAGGAGAAACCATTCCCGGACCAGACGGGACAATACATAAAAACTCAAAAACAAGGACTGCTTTTCTCCATCCCCAGGATTCGATTGAAGAGTGGAATATGAGAATGAAGCAATTAACGATAGCCACAAAAGATTTACTGTCACAATTGAAAGGAAATCATCCATCCCGCACCTATATATCGGGAACTTCCAATGGCGGTTATGTTACACGGTATGCCCTGGAAAACAGCGGTGATTTGTATGACGGGGGGCTGGATTGGGAAGGCGTATTGTGGAATACACAAATCAATAACATCAGTATTAAGGTGGAAGAACTGCGAAATTGGAAAATATTGCAGGACCAGAACGCGAGTGCAGAAGAAAAAAAGCTAGCCCGTGAAAGATATGGCTTTCCTCCTGAATCTGATTTTCTTATGATTAAGCAGTACCGCAATGGTAGGGCACTGAGCCCGGATTCCCTCAGAATGAAGTATGACCCTACCTATATTCACCGGGACTGGTGGGAATATGGCAGTCATCCGGAGGACTATGATAACTATAATTGGCAAGACCGTCCCCAAGAGGTCAAGCAGAATGTTGCTTCCATATCCCTCAGCGGTAAGATACAAAAACCGCTTATCTCATTAGCAGGAACCTGGGATGTACAGATTAACCCACGTTATAATGCTATCGGCTATGACGAAATGATTAAGACAAATGGAAAGGGCGATATGCATCGACTCTATATGATTGAGCGGGCAAACCATGTGGACGGAATTGTTGGAAACCCTAAAATCGATAAGGACAAGCTGCTGCAGCCGATTTTGCCCTATTATCATCAGGCATTTGACTTGCTGATTGATTGGGTAGAAAATGGCAATTCACCGCCAGACAGTAAAACGATTGGGGTACCAGCGTCAGGAGATAAAGCAATCAGTATTACGACGGGTGAAGAAATTGATCGCTATTAAAAGGGGGATAAGACGTGAAAAAGCGACTGGTAACTAGTATCGCTATGATTTTAATTTTGGGTAGCACTAGCAGTGTATTTGCCGCTGCGAGTGAAGACTACTCGGCAGAACTAGCTATGCTTAAACAGCGTATGGCACAGCTTGAAGCTAAAATGCAGGCGCAGGCAACCAATACGAAAGCAGTGACCAAATCTGACGAAAAAGACAATTTGAAATTTAGTGGAGACTTCCGTGTTCGGTCTGTATGGAATGGTGGACCGGCAACCTTCCAGGAACGGGTTCGTCTGGCATTGACGGATAAAGTAAACGATAATACAACCTTTTACGTCCGTTGGGCGGTGATGAACAATAATCAAATGGGGACAACGGCTCGGTATAATGATGTACTGCCCAACACCTCAACTGACGATGATATGTCGGCGCAAGACCGAAATATCGTATCCGATGCTTACATGCGGGTGGACAATTTATTTGGAACGAAAAATTCGGTAACGATGGGGCGTTTTGGCCAGGATATTGGAGCCACGGGCTATTGGAACTCAGCAGGAAACATTGGGTTAATTGATGGCATTAAATTTGATACTAAGGTGAATGACCTAAAGGCAACAGTAGGATTTGCCAATTGGTCTCCGCTGGCTTCAGCAAAACTATCAAAGAAAGGGGTTGGATCGGTAACCAGACCGCTGCAAAATGCTATGTTTTTAAATGCTTCTTATAAGGTGAGTAATCCTACAGCTATCTATTGGACTTACGTCAAAGAAACGAACAGCAGCGATTCCCCTATTAACTTCCAGGTAAGCGGGCCTGGAATTAGAACCCGCATTAGTGATGATTGGAGTTTTAGGGGCGATTATTTAAGAAATTATGCTGCTGAGGGGAATCCTTTGGGAGAATACTTTAGCCTAATGTATAAAGGTGCAAATGATCAAAGGCCTCACTCCTGGGGAGTTAGTTTGGATTACCATTATGTCCAACCCAACAACATTGCCTATACTTTAGCAACTAGTACGCAAATGCAATCTTCCACAGACATTAAAGGACCGGGCATTACTGCCCACTATTCACCGGATAAAAATTGTATGCTGGATTTTTATCAAACTTTTAACACGAAAAAGGCAAGTACAGGTCAAACAACAGCGAATTATTCGCGTTTCCAGATCGTCTATGGTTTTTAGAATGATCTGTTTTGAAGTAAAGTCTTTACGGACTTACTGCCAACGGACAATACGAATCTACGATTCCAGAGCCGCATACAAAAAGTATGCGGCTCTGGAATCATGCAAGGTACTCCTGCAGAATTTGTAATTTGCAGGAGTTTTATGGTTTTTAGCGTAAGTAGCATAATAAAGAATATATTTGGATGATAAATGACGCAGCAGACTGTTCCCGCGAGTCTGATTTTTTCATGCTTCACCCAAGCAGCAGAGACGCAGAATAAGGAGGATCATTAATGAGTTATGAGAGCAATATAAATTTAACAATGTTAACTGATTTCTACGAATTAACTATGGCAAATGGGTACTGGCAGGAAAACTTAACAAATAAAGTTGCCTACTTTGACATATTTTTTCGGAAAGTTCCGGATGACGGCGGTTTTGCTATTATGGTTGGCGTGGAACAATTCATTGAATATCTGAAAAAACTGGAATTTACGGATGATGACATTACCTATTTAAGAAAAAAGGAACTGTTCAGTGAATCTTTTTTGGCGTATCTTAAAAATTTTTCTTTTAGCTGTGATGTATGGGCCATTCCGGAGGGAACGCCCATTTTCCCCCGTGAGCCCATTGTTACCGTCCGGGGACCCATTATCGAAGCCCAATTTATTGAAACCATGATGCTGTTGACCATCAACCATCAAAGTTTGATCGGCACCAAAGCCAACCGAATCGTAAGGGCTGCCCAGGGACGGCCGATTATGGAATTCGGCTCACGCCGGGCGCAAGGATATGACGGGGCAATATTCGGGGCCCGGGCCGCTTATGTCGGCGGCTGTATTGGCACTGCCTGTACGATTACCGACCGGGATTTCGCCATTCCCGCTCTTGGTACGATGGCTCACAGCTGGGTGCAGCTGTTTCCCTCCGAACTGGAAGCCTTTAGAGCCTATGCCAGGACGTATCCCTATGGATGTACTTTTCTTGTGGATACCTATAATGTGCTGAAATCCGGCGTGCCGAATGCGATCCAAGTGTTTAAGGAAGAACTTGTGCCGCGGGGAATCAGGCCCCAGGGCATACGCATCGACAGCGGCGATATTACTTACCTCTCCAAACAGGCGCGAAAAATGCTGGATGACGCCGGTTTTGCCGATTGTAAGATTGTGGCATCTAATTCGCTTGATGAGTATATTATTCGCGATATCCTGCTCCAGGGAGCCAAAGTGGATTCCTTTGGCGTAGGCGAGCGGTTGATTACATCCCAGTCCGAGTCGGTTTTCGGGGGAGTGTACAAACTGGCTGCCATTGAAGAAAACGGACAAATCGTACCGAAAATAAAACTCAGTGAAAATGTGGATAAAATTACTAACCCGGGATTTAAGCAGGTGTGGCGGTTGTTTGACAGGACAAGCGGCAAGGCGATTGCCGATGTTATTACCCTGGCGGATGAAGTCATCAATGAGAATAAGCCCTATGAATTATTTGATGCGGAACATACCTGGAAGAAGAAACGGGTAACCAATTTCTATGCGAAGAAACTCCAGGTACAGATTTTCGCCAAAGGTAAATGCGTGTACCAAAGCCCGGATTTGAAAGCGATCCAAACCTATTGCCGGGAGCAGATCGATACTTTATGGGAGGAAGTGCTGCGGTTTGAAAATCCCCATTCCTACTATGTGGACTTATCATGGAAGCTGTGGCATTTAAAACAGGACCTAATCGACGCTTACACCATGGAATAGAAAAAAGCTTCCCTGCCATTGGAATCTTTTTGTTTTGATTCTGCCGGCAGGGAAGCTTTTTAGAAGTACAAATCTCTCGTTCCCGTTTCGATTTTTTTCAGCTCATCAATGGTCATTTGCTTCACCTTGGGGTTGGGGATCATATCCAGATGCTTCTGAATCGTTTGTTCGCCGATTCGCCGGGTTTCCGGACTGGCATAGTCCATTAAATATTCTTTAAACGTTAATATGGCATTCGGCTGGCAGGTGTTTTGAATTTCGCCGCTCTTGGCCAAAGGCATAAACCTGTCGCCGGTTCTTCCTTTACGATAACAGGCGGTGCAGTAACTGGGAATATAGCCGGCTTCGCAAATGTGGCGCAGAATTTCATCCGGCGTCCGGTGATCAGCGACCTGAAATTGAGAGGAATCTTCGACGGCGGTATGGCCGCCCTTTTTCAGTTTATCAAGCTGGGCCTTGTAGCCTCCTACGCCGACGCACGATCCGGCGCTCAGCTGGGATATACCCAGATCAATAATTTCATCACGGAAATCGGGACTTTCTCTCGTCGATATGATCATCCCGGTATAAGGCACTGCCAGCCGCAATACGGCGACAATCTTTTTAAATTGCGGGTCGGTAACCAAATAGGGGAATGTATCTAGGTTGACGCCTTCAGCGGCTCGCATGCGGGGAAAAGAAAGAGTATGAGGGCCGATACCAAATCTTTTTTCTAAATGGTTGATCGCCAGCATAAGACCTACTACTTCAAAACGATAGTCATACAGACCGAACAGCACGCCCATCCCCACATCGTCGATGCCGCCTTCCATGGCCCTTTCTATCGCTGTGGTATGCCAGTCATAATCCCGTTTTGGTCCGGAGGGATGCATTTTGGCATAAGTTTCCCGGTGGAAAGTTTCCTGAAAGAGAATATAGGTGCCGATGCCGGCCTTTTTCAGCAACCTGTATTCTTCTACCGTGGTGGCCGCAATCTGGACATTGATCCGGCGAATGGCGCCGTTGCCTTTTGTCGTATCATAAATGGTTTTCATTGCTTCAATTACATATTCGATGGGAGTGCGGACCGGGTCTTCCCCCATATCCAGCATCAGCCGCTTATGGCCCAATTCTTCCAGCGCCTTGACTTCTTCCCGGATCTCCTCCATGGTCAGCCGCTTGCGGTGAATTTCGTTTCGGCAGCCATAACCGCAGTAAAAACAGTTATTAATACAGTAATTGCTCAAATAAAGCGGCGCAAACAGCACCAGCCGCTTACCGTATATTTTCTGCTTGATCTCCAGCGCAGCGGCAAACATCTTTTCCAGCAATGCTTCATCTTCCAACTGAATTAAAGCGGCCACTTCCCGGGCAGTCAATCCTTTTGCCCCTCTGGCTTTTTCGATAATTCCCTCCAGTTGACTCTTGGGAAGCGAGGCTGTTTCTGACAATAACGAGTGGATAAAAGGTTCATCGATAAAGTCGCCTGCATACTTCTTGTCCATTTCCATACTCCTTTCGTGGTTAGTACTGCCCGCAAAAGAGAAAAGTTAATCCCCGGTAAAAATTTTTACGCCGATCAACAGAAAAACCTTCCCTAGGGAAGGTTTTTGACAAAGCTAAATTCTTCACCCCTAGGAGCAGAGAATATCCTCTTTACCGCAGGTAGTTCTAAACCTTCCTCCCGGTAAGGCGTACCCTGCCGGTCAGAATTTGTATTTAATTAATTATAGCTCCAAATATTTCCAATGTCAAGTGCTGTATCCCCTAAACGACATGGGAAGACGAGTATAAACAGTAGATAAACAGCAGCTTGCTATTTGACATTATCCTGTATTTATTATATAATAAAAAAACAGCGCGGGGTGGAGCAGCTGGCAGCTCGTCGGGCTCATAACCCGAAGGTCACAGGTTCAAATCCTGTCCCCGCAACCAAAATAATTCATTCTTTAATGCAACGGATGCAGGAAGATGTTTATAAAGAAGTAAATTCCGCCTGGCAGTGTAATAATGCTGCCGGGCTTTTTTTATTTTTGTCAAGGGGAAGGGAGTGATGATATCGATTTTTTATGCTTTTAAAACAATACCGCGATTAAAATAAATTAGGCAGCAAGAAAATTTGCTAAAAACAGAAAAATTTGTAAATGGTGGAAGGTATCTTTCGCTGATTGTCAAAAAGAATAATTATATAAGTTATTAAGTTTACCAGCGTCAAAACAAGAACGAATAGGGGTGTCATACATGGAAGATATTTTATTCGTTGCTCCATCCTCTTATGTGGCTAATTCCGCAGCAAAGGTAATATCTGAAATGAGGTTGCAAATACCGGTTGAAGTTAAAAATATGCAGGAAGCGATAGCTGTGGCCGAGAGATACCCAGATGTCAAGATTATAATCAGTCGGGGTGGCACGGCTGAAATCATAAAAGCACAGACAGATAAAACAGTAATCGGCCTTAAAGCCTCAATCAGTGATTTGCTAGACCCGATTCATAAGGTTGCAAGCAAAGAAATCGATAAAATTGGTATAGTGGCAAATTATCATCTTATTGATGATAGTGTACAGGACCTCAAGCTAGTAAACTGTGATCTCTACTTTCGGCCATGGCGTAACGAGAACGATTTAGAACAAGTTTTTCAGGAATTTTCTCGCCTTGGAGTGAAAGGGATTGTGGGCGATACGGTGGGAGCAAAATTTGCTGAAAAGCTAGGTCTTCCCACCGAAATGCTTGATTCGGGGGAAATTTCAGTTAAAAAAGCGATAAAAGAAGCTGTCAGAATTTCTGAGGCACAGCAGTCGGATCGTTTGCGTGCTCAGGAACGGGCGCAGCAAATTGCACATTACTCTACCGACATCTATTCGGCGATTGAACAAGCTGCAGCTGCAGTAGAAGAGTTAACAGCTTCTTCACAGGAGTTAGCCACTACAAGTTTAAAAACGGCTGATGTGTCAAATCAAGCTACGAAAGAGGTCCGTAATACGGTTGAAATCGTAGAGATGATCAGCCGGGTAGCTCAACAGTCTAATTTGCTGGGATTAAATGCAGCAATTGAGGCAGCCAGAGCGGGAGAACTGGGTCGGGGCTTTTCAGTTGTAGCCGAGGAAGTCCGCAAATTAGCGAATGAGAGCAATGAATCAGCAAAAAAAATTAAGGATATCTTGGATAATCTGGAAAGCTGCGTAACTAAGGTAGTAAGCGATATTGCTCAGAGTAATGTGATTACCCAGGAGCAGGCAAAAGCTACTCAATCAATTGCTCAAATGCTTGAGGGCCTTAGAGATGTTGGCCAAAAGCTAATGGATATGGCAGAAATTCAAACAAAATAGGCTAGAAGCTAGCCGCAAACATACGAATTTTCCTGCAAAATGATCAAACCGGCAAATTAGAAATTTAGAAGAAAACGTTAGACAACAAAATAAATAAGGCCTTCCGGCAATGTGCCGGAAGGCTTGAATTCGGGTAGGTATAACGGTTCGAACCTTATTTTACAGCTTTGCTAACTTGTCAACAATCAAATGAAGAGTATTATTGGAGGCCATAATCGCTTCCAAAGAACCATAAATCGTTTCCCCAGCAAGTTGTTCAACATCTAAGCGATTATTGCAGGTATCAAAGATCGTGATATCGGAAGAAATATTATTCAGTACCGATTTTGTTACGGCATTTTGAATTGTATCCATCGCGTTATTGCTTGAAACAGCCAATTCTTTGACTTCCAGTCTGATTGTTTCTAATTCGGCTTCAGAAGCCACGGATTTACTTTGTAAATCCGTGGCTATTTTTTTTACGGTAGTGTCGATATGGTGATAAAATTTTGCAGCGATGCATTGAATGAGTACACAGGCAGAATGAATAGAGGCGGCTCGTGTTGCCGGAATGATCGTGACGTCTTTGCGCAGGTAAGCTCGGTAATTTGGCGATAAAAGACCGCCTTCACCGACAAACCGGTCAACACCGATAATATATTTTGCTTGTTTCAATCGTGCCTGAATTTCCTTCTGCGGCATGTCACGGTAGGCGATCGGTACAAATTCAACGCCGGTAATACCAATATTTTTACAATAATTACCTAGAATGAGCGCGTATTCCAAATGATTATTAAATATATAAATCGTTTCGTTTTGGGGGATGCGAGCTACTGAAATAAAAAATTTTGAATTTGGCATCAGGTCCAGCAAAACAATTTTTTTTCTTGGTACTGCCGCAGCTAACGACTGTAGCTGTGTTTGAGCACAAACATAGATGTCGGCCACGGAATCATCCTTAATTTCATAGGTCAAATATGTTTGAACGTCTATATTTTCGCTGACAATTGATTTTATAATATGCATGATTTCACCAGCAATTAGCGGACCACTGGCGACAACGGCAATTTTTAAATTCATGGCATGATCTCCTTTAAAAGAATATGGGAATTTTAAAAAATAGCTAACACGGTTTAGCAAAATGGGACCTCGCTAGCTAATTTAAGAAAGGCCCGCGCCGCATGAGAGATATATTTATTTTTTTTGATAGCGATGGCGATATCGATCATTAATGGAGTAGTCAAAGGAATATTGATGAGAGAATTGTCACATAAATCCAGCGGTAAAATTGTCAAACCGGCATTACTGGCAGTAAGTCCTTTTATTGTTTGTATGTGATTAGATTCAAAGGCTATTTGCGGTAGCGTGTTTAGTCTTTCGAATTCCTTTATAATGAGTTTTCGCAGCAGGCAGCTCTGGGTGAGTAGGATTAACGGTTCATTTACCAGTTCGGACAGCGCAATAGAATTTTTCCGGCGGAAACAGTGATCTTTTGAACAGCAGACGGCCAATTCCTGTGAGCCGATGGTTGTATAATCGAGCAGGTTGTTATCTTCACCCAGAATGACAATAGCGAGATCGACTTTATCCTCAATTAATAATTCTTGTATATCAGTAACATTTTTTTCAATAAAAGAGAGCTGAATATTCGGATATTTATTTTTGAACTTTTTTAAAAGCTGTGGGATTGGCTGCATTCCGGCAACCGGAGTGATTCCCAAAGTTAGTACGCCATTGTTGAGATTTTTCAATTCGTTAATTTCAAAAATTGTTTTTGAAACGCCGCTCATAATATTTTCGACATGTCGAAAAAAGACTTGACCTTCTGTCGTTAGAAATGCCTGCTTTTGATTACGGTCAAATAGCTGGACGCCGAGTTCTTCTTCCAAGCTATGAATAGCATTCGTTACGGCAGGCTGAGAGACATAAAGGCGTTCCGCGGCTCTGGTAAAACTGGTTAGCTTACTGACCATAAGAAAATATTCAAGTTGTCGTAACTCCATAAGCGTTGCTCCCGTATGTTTATACTATAATGCTATTCTAGCATGAAAATATCGGCTTAATGCGAATTTTACTCTGAAAGATAATAAGAAGTTTTTATTATAAGATAAGCAAAACTTATTTATGAGCTAACTCTGCCTTTAAAAGCCAATTATTCAATGATAAAGCGGAATTATCAGATTGAAAGAGTACTTATCAGATGAAAGTAAGTTTTTTATAAAGATTTTTTATGCAAAGATAAGCGACTGATATTTTAGTATTATTTTTCGGAATGATATTATTTAACCAAAGTTAGTCCTGATTTTTTTGTGCGCACAAAAACTAATAAGCCGAGTATTTAAAATATTACATAAAGGAGAGAGTTCAATGCCATCTACAACAATTGACAGCCAGGTTTTTGGCTGCTTATTCAGTACCGACAAAATGAGAGATATATTCAGCGATAAGAATATTGTCCAAAAATGGCTGGATACGGAAGCAGCATTAGCTAAAGCACAGGGAGAACTGGGCGTTATTCCCAAGGGAAAAGCAGATGAAATCAATGCGAAAGCAAAGGCGGAATTGCTCAATATTCCGCAGATTGGTGAGTTCTATAAAAGTTCAATTACAATAGTACCGTTACTGAAAGCGTTCAAAGCAGTGCTGGCAGACGACGCCGGTGAATACGTTCACTGGGGTGCCACTAGCCAGGATATTGTAGATACAGGGCTTGTTCTTCAAATGAAGGAAGCTTATGCGGTTATTTTAGAACAAATGAAAGCATGCCAGAAATCAACGCTGAATTTAGTCAGGAAATATCGGGATACAATTATGTGCGGCCGTACCCATGTCATTCATGCTTTGCCGATCACTCTTGGGTATAAAGTGGCTGTCTGGGCTGATGAACTTGGCAGAGATATCCAGCGATTGGAAGAAATAAAAGACCGGGTATTCGTCGGAGAAATGGCCGGTGCTGTGGGAACGCTGGCATCTCAGCCAGAAAAGGGACTCGAAGTTCAGACGAGAATGATGGAAATTCTAGATCTAAACGTTCCGACAATTGCCTGGCATGTGGCCCGGGACAGTCAGGCGGAATTTACCAGCCTGCTTGCAATCTGCGCCGGTACAATCGGCAGAATTGCCAGCGAGATTCTTTCTTTGCAGCGAACGGAAATTCTTGAACTGGAAGAGCCGTTTTTTATGGGAAAGGTCGGCTCCAGTACGATGCCGCATAAACGTAACCCGCAGGTCGTTGAAAATATCATCGCACTTTGTCGCAGCGTCAGAAGCATCGCGCCGGCGATTGTCGAAAGCATGGTAAGTGAAAATGAGCGGGACTGGGGTTGCTTTATAACAGAATGGGAAGCCATTCCACGTGCCTGTCACCTCATCAGTGCAGCACTTGAAAAATCTATGGATGTTCTGGAAAATTTAATTGTTTATCCGAAACACATGGAAGCGAACTTAAATAAGTTAAGAGGGCTGATGATGTCGGAATGTATAATGATGCATTTGGCTCCTAAATTAGGCCGTATGACAGCTCATAATATCGTGTATCGGACCTGCATGAAAGCCTATGAAGCAGAACAGCAAATGGAGGTCGCATTAAAGGCAGAGCCGAAGGTTCGCGAGGCGTTTACCGATGAAGAAATTACGTCAATGCTAAATCCTCGCAATTATATCGGGTATGCTCCACAATTTGCAGACCGTGTTCTCGCAAAATATAACGCATAAAGCATATTAAGGATGTGTTAATGCCATGAATAAAAAGCTACGAAATGGGCTAATTGTTTTGGCTGTCGGTGCAGTTATATGGTTCATGCCGGTGCCGGAAGGGCTGAAAGTACAGGCGTGGCACTTATTTGCCATATTCGTTGCTACAATTTTAGGCTACATTCTTCAACCATTGCCTATAGGAGCGATTGCCTTTATTGCAGTGACGTTTTCCGCGTTGTCAGGGACACTGAAACTGGGTGATGCTTTAATGGGCTATGGAAATGGGACAATGTGGCTTATCGTTTCCGCGTTTCTATTTGCCCGGGGTTTTATAAAAAGCGGTCTCGGACGGAGAATTGCCTTTGTTATTATTAAATTGATTGGCAAATCATCCCTAACGCTGGGTTATGCCATCACTATCAGTGATTTTGTCATCTCACCGGCGACGCCTTCTAGTGCGGCACGCGCAGGCGGTATCATTTTCCCGATTATCAAGAGCCTGTCCTCGGCGCTTGGCTCTGAACCAGGGCCGACTGCTCGTAAATTCGGTTCGTATATCATGCAGATTGAATATCATGCCAATGCCATTACCTGTGCTATGTTTATGACGGCTATGGCTGGTAATCCACTCTCCGTGGAGCTTGCATCAAAAGCAATCGGCGTTGAACTTACTTGGACTTCCTGGGCGCGGGCAGCCTTGGTTCCCGGTGTCGTTTCTTTGCTGCTCATTCCCTATGTTCTCTATAAGTTGTATCCACCGGAAATTCAAGCAATGCCGGCTGCAAAAAAATTAGCGAAAAAAGAATTGGAAGCTATGGGGCCGATGACGCGAATGGAACAAGTAGTTGCCTTCGTATTTATAGGCGCATTGCTCATGTGGGCAACTTCGGAAATCACTCATATTAATGCTACTGTTGTAGCGATGAGTGCTGTATGTATTATGATTATTTGCCAGGTACTTACCTGGGAGGATGTCATTGGTGAAAAAGGAGCATGGGATACACTGTTTTGGATGGGGTCTCTTGTTGCATTAGCAACAGCGCTGGCGAAATCCGGCTTTATTGCCTGGATTGCAAAGTCGGCCGGTGCAATCATTGCGGCGGCGGGATTGTCGTGGACTGTGGCATTTGCGATTCTGATTATTGTTTATGTATATTCTCATTATGGCTTTGCTAGTGTTACTGCACATATTAGCGCTATGTATGCAGCTTTTCTTGCAATTTCTGTCGGGGTGGGAGTTCCCCCACTCCTTGCCGCCTTAGCATTTGCTTTCTTGTCTAATGTCATGATACCGTTGACACATTATGGCGGTGCGGCAGGACCGATTATATTTGGCGCCGGTTATGTAACGCAAGCTGAATGGTGGAAGCTGGGCTTTATTCTGACAACAATGAATGTCTTCGTATGGCTGGGAATTGGGGGTGCATGGTGGAAGGTTCTTGGCCTTTGGTAACTTAAATAGAATCAATATACGAAAGAAGGCTGCAAAAACATTCTGTTTGCAGCCTTCTTTCGTATATGGGGGTAAGTATTTGACACAAGAAGATTGGATGGGTTGTCCAAAATGCGGGGAAAAAATAATCAAAGCATCAGTAACAATCGAACAACCTATTACTAAACAGCAAAATCCGCCAATAATAAAAAAGTGTTCAGAATGTGGAATTGAATTACCTCCAGATGTTTCTCGGTGCCCAAGATGTTCTAAAGAAATTACGACAAGCCAAGCGAAAAGAAAACAATTAACAGGTACACAAATAATCAGTGGAATTATAGTCGTAGCCTGTGTAGTATTTTTCTTTAATTCTTACAGTCGCTCTTTAGTTCCTCAATCTCAACAATCAAAAAATACTGTTTCGGTAATTACACAACAAACTCAGCAAGCGAATGATCTTGAAGTAGTAGAGCATAAGGCGCAATCAAATAATAGCAATAAAAAATATAGATACGCGGAAATCCGGTTTACACTTCATGATAAATCCGGTGCTCAAGTTGGTACGGCAATGACAAACACTGCTGATATAGAGGCCAATGCTGTGTGGAAATTTAAGGCGCTTATTATAGATGAAAGGGCCACAAGTTATAAATTGGCTGGCGTAACAGGGCGTCCGTATTAAACTAGCAACCTACATGATATTCCTGCCGTAAAAAAATAATCCTGCAGATTGTCATGGGGTTCTACTATTGTTTATCTATCGCACACTGAGTGCACACAAAGTTGCCCCGTACCCGTTTGATGTTCAGTTTACCACGGGTTTATTCTGTCCATCAAAAGGGGTATGGGGCACTAAAGCCAATAGCCATGCGTGTTTCAATGTCTACGATATAACGATAGTGGCACAAAAGTTTTATAATAGTAGTATAATCAAAATATATGGTAAACTTGTCCAGAGACAAGGACGCAAAGCCACGGGTCAATGATCGCTTGAAAGCGGAATGCCCGGAGTTTGATCTGTCCTATACAACAGTGCAGCGGTTTGTGAAGGAATACAAACGGAAACTTCAGCAAACCAAGACCATTCAGGAACTTGTATAACATCCGGGCGAAGCGCAAGTAGATTTCGGAGAAGCCGACTTTTATGAAAAAGGAGTGCTTTGTCGCAAAAATATTTGACGGGTTTTTTCCCTACAGCAATCGCGGTTTCTGTCAAGTATTTGGCGGAGAAATCGGAGAGTGCGTTTGTCAGGGGCTCAAAGATATTTTCGAGTATATTGGCGGAGTGGCGCGCGGTGTAGCTTTTGACAACGCTACAGGAGTAAAGCTATTTTATGGATGGGAGGAATATCAATAGCAATTAGCGAGATTATGGAGATTGCGATGGCAATAATACCCAGAGCCGATCAGGAGGTCAATGTATGAAAAAGCAGGTAATCGCAGCGATGTTAGTCCTATGCCTAAATGCACCAGTGTGCCAAGGGGAAGAAGTTTCTACAGCGACGGGAGAAGCAGTCCAAAAACGGACGCCGCAAAATACCGATTATTATCGGCTGGAGCAAAATCTTAAGGAGAGGCGGACGGAACAGGAACCGATTCAAGACAACACCGGCAAACCGGGAGAGATGGCGCAACAAGATAAATCTATTACTGTGTTCGTGCGGAAAATTGTTACGACGCCGTCACAAATTCTAACTGCTGATGAGATCGAGTCTGTGGTTAGTCAGTATGAAGGCAAGACCATCAGCATGAAGGAACTGAATGATGCGGTTAAGAAATTGAATGCTCTTTACCGGCAAAAGCAATACATAACCGCACAGGCCCTTCTGCCGTCGCAGAAAATCGAGAACGGTATAGTAAACATTCAGCTAGTGGAAGGCCATGTGGGTCAAATCTATGTTGAAAATAATCGTCATACCAACCTAAATTACATCAAAGACCGGCTGACGCTTCAGCCAGGAAATCTGCTGAAGCTAAATGAACTGGAAAAAGACCTTACCTTTTTTAACCGGACCAATGATATTCAGCTTCAAGCAGAGCTCAGGCCCGGTAAAGAGTTTGGCGCTACCGATCTTATAGTAAAAACCCAGGAGCCGGTAAATTCCCAAGCTACGTTGTTTTCAGACAATGGCGGGCGTAAGGAAAGCGGGTTGTACCGCACCGGCTTAACCTGGGTGGATAGCAGCCTGACAGGCTGGCGGGATACCCTGTCGGTCACTGCCATTCAGGCTAAAGATACTACGGCGGGAGCTTTTTCCTACTATATGCCCGTTGATACCCAAGGAACGCGGGTAGGTGTCAGTTATGACAAAAATCAGACCAGTGTATCTTCGGGGGCTTATGAAAGTCTCGATATAAAGGGGAATTCCGATGATTTTGCTGTGTATTTAAGTCATCCCTTCAGGGTAACACCTCAATACAAATCAGAAGGATACCTGGAGTGGCATAATAAGACCTCCGACACTTCTTTTTCCGGGATTACCTTACTAAACAATAAAGTAAAAACCGGCGTAGCCGGAGCTTCATTTCAGTCAATCGGCAATAACCGTTTTTGGTATATGCGCAATGATTTTACTTTTGGTAATAGTGATAGCAGGGTGCATGATTTTTTCCGCTATAATCTTTCTTATGTGCAGCAACGGTGGCTTTCCCATGGCAATTTGCTTATTTTCCGGGCTAACGGACAGTGGGCGAATAAAGAGCTGCTGCCGTCTTCCGAGCAGTTTAGCCTTGGCGGAATGTCCAGCGTACGAGGTTTCCCCGAAGGATTGAAAAACGGTGATAAAGGGTATTGTGTAAGCGCCGAGCTGGACATGCCGGTAAGACCGGACAGCAAGACAAAATTCATGACTTTTATTGATCACGGCGGCACGTTTACCTTGAAAGGGAACGGAGAAGGCGTTGACCATAATGACTTTCTTACCAGTGTAGGTTGTGGAGTGATTCTGAACTTTTCAAAGTATGAATCCGGAAAAATCGCCATCGGATTTCCTTTATCAAGTCAAACTGCTTACCGACAGCATGTACGGGTACATTTTTTCCTGCAATCAACTATTTTTTAGGCAGTTATCAATAAACGATAGGCGAAAAAACGTGGATATAAAGAGAAATATGAGTTAGGTGGGGGGAAAGAAAATGAAGATTCAACGAAAATGGCGCCGGGCATGGAGAAGAGGCGAGCCGTTATATTTGGCCCGTTTTCGTAAACATACATCCGTGAGAAAGCAGCGGCCCAAACTGCGTCTGCTGCGATCAGAAAAAGCATATAAGACGGTGGCTGCGGGCCTGAGCGCATTTGCCATTTTAGATCCCTTAGGCTTGAATATTGCCGCAGCAGCGGCCAACAATATCGTAACCGACGGACAGACGAAGACTACGGTTGCCGCAAACGGCAACATAACCAATATTACAACCAATACGGTTGCCGGGGCAAACGGCTTTAATTCCTTCCAGTATTTTAATGTGAACACCGGCAATACAGTCAATCTACAACTGCCGAAAAACACTGCCAACCTGCTGAACTTTGTAACCGGGGGCCAGCAGTCCAATATTTATGGGATTTTAAATTCCATAAAGGACGGAAAGATTGGTGGTAATGTTTATTTTCTCAATCCCCAAGGAATGATGGTGGGGGCGGGCGGCAGCGTGAATGTCGGTTCTCTGACGGTATTTACGCCGACCAAGGCGTTTATGAATTCGGTTTATAATTCGGCGCTGCAGCAATATGATCCAGCGGCAGTCCAAGAAATCCTCGCTCATTCCCTGCAAAATGCCTATGTACCCATTGATTCCAACGGCTCCATTGTAGTCAAGGGAAAAATCAATGCGATGAATGATATAAAAATGTATGCCGGCAATGTGACAGTGGATAAGGATACGGACACTGCCGGAAATGTAGTTTCCCGGGGAGAAATCAAAAACGGAGCCGTCTTTACGGCAACCGCACCCGGCTTTAGCGATATGGTAAATACCAACGGTGCATCGCGAGGGACAACACTGCAGAATGTTAATGGTAATATAGAAATCGTTGCCGACGGACAGATAATCAATAACGGGACCATTGCTAATTTGACGGGAACTCCTGGGAAAACCGGTGTAAAAACCCATGATGTCACGATTAAAGGCAAGGACATTCAGTTGAATGAAGGTTCTGTTGTGTCGGCAAGGGGATATGGTTCTGATTCTTCCGGCGGAGCGGTTACGGTTAAAGGAACGCAAAGTGCTGTATTTAATAAAGGCGCCGTGATCGATGCCCGCGGCGGGGAGAAATCCGGCGACGGCGGGGCTATTGATTTTAGCGCCAATGATTCGGTGAAGTTAGCCGGCGGGTCCTTTCAGGCCGGTGCGGTGAAAGGTGAAGCCGGCAGTGTGCTGGTAGATCCCTATGGATTAGAAATATCAGAGAGCTTTAACAGCGACGCTGATTTTACCGCCCAAGCAAAAGCTATCACCGTGGACAGCGGTGTGACAATTGACGCATACGGCCATGATATTAATCTGATTGCCAGTATCCATGATTTTAATGACAATGGCGGTGCGGCCTTCATTACCATGAACAACGCGACGCTGCAAGGAAAGAACATCACCTTAAGCGCGACTTCCGCTATTAGCAGCAATTCGTCGGGAATCAACACCCTGGGAGCGTCGGCAAAAATTGACGTGCTTGACAGCACGATTCAGGCAGCCGGAAGCTTGAAGATGACGGCTGCCAGTAATTTAACAATGACTAACCAGCCGACGGCTCAGATACCGGCCAATTCTTGCGGCGATGCAGCGGCGGCTATTTCCAATGGGAACAGCACGGCTTCCGTTCATGTGGGCAGCAGTAAGACTGGCAGTACTACAGTAAGCGCCGGTGGGGGTATGACGCTTAGCGCGGTTAATAGCGTAAACGTGACCACTACTGCCGATGCCAGCGGTAAAACAGCAGGAGCGTCGACGGCGCTCAGCAAAATCAGCAGTACAACGCAGGCTTATGTTGATGGGAATGTCACGATAGCCAATACTCCAGCGGCGTCGATTACCGCTACTTCCGGCAATACGGTTACTACGGTGGCAAAAGCCACAACTCAAGGGGCGGCACAGGATGCCAGCGGCACCAGCCAATCGGCGCAGGAATTAAAAGATTATGAATCCGATGCTTCTACTACTGACGGAAAGGTGACCGCAGCAGCAGCTTTGGCTATTAATGATATTACCAATACAACGCAAGCCTATCTGGCATCCACATCTACGGCAACGACGCCTGTCTTTGCCAATGGTGTTCAGATCAGCAGCAATGCGGTGAATAAATCTCATGTAACTGCTGACGGCAGCAGCGTAAAGTCCGGTGCTACCGGCGTCGGCGTGGCGGTGGGAATCAATAAAGTTACTTCGGACAACGAGGCGTATGTTAATCAAAAAATCAAAGCTAACGGCCTTAAAGTGACAGCCCAAGTCGATGATGCTAATACTCCGACGGCGAAAAATCAGTTAACAACAACCGTCACATCCGGTGCCGGTGATGCCGGTAAGGTGGGAGTGGCCGGTGCTTTAGGCGTGAACTTGGCGAATCTGAGCAGTGCGGCCCAGATAAAGAAAAATGTGGATGGCGACGGCGGCAATATCACATTGCAGGCTGTGAACGATTCTGACAGCACGGTTACCGTCAGCGGAGGATCAAGCGGCGGTTCTGTAGGGATTGGGGCCTCGGCAGCAATGAATATTGTCAAACAAAATTCGGCCCAGGCGCAGATTATCAATGATGCTGATATTACGAATGCCAATAATATCAGTGTTCAGGCCAGCGGCGTTCATACTCTGGACACAGAAGCGACGGCAGGAGCGGCCGGCGGTATAGCGGTTTCGCCGGTAGTAGCCCTGACGGCAGGGGATAACAGCGCCGAGGCCAGTATAGGCACCGGCAGCATACTTACGGCGGGCAGCCTGAATGTCGATGCGACCAATAGTGATACTATCACTACTGCAGCAACCGGCTCGACCGACAGCAGCAAAGCAGCGGTAGGGGCAGCCCTGGCCATCAACGTGGTAAACGATACGGCGACAGCCACTACTGACCGGGACATTACAACCAGCGGGGCAGTGACCTTAAACGCGCAAAATGTAGACAATATAACCGCCAACGCTACGGCCAGCGCCTCAGGCGGTAAAGCGGCGAAAGACGACGGCACAGCGGAGAGCGGACAGCAAAACGTCGATGAAATGGTAAGCAGTCAAACCAGCTTTGGCCAGACGAAACAAGGCAAGAAGCAAAGCGAGCAAAAAAGCGCGACATCAGCCTCGACTAGCGAGGGGAAACTCAGTGCAGCAGCGGCGGTAGGAGTGAACGTCACCGACAGCGAAACGACAGCCAAGACAAAGGCAGGACATACCATTACCACCGGCGGCAAACTGACGGTGAAGAGCGCCCAAAACGCCAGTGATACTGTAAAAGCCGACGGCAGTGCGGTTGAAAGTGCGGATCTGGGCATCGGAGCGGCGGCAGCGATTAACACCGCCACGATCAACAACCTAGCTACACTTGAGAAAGGGACGTACAACGTAACAGGCCTGGATGTGGAAGCTGCGGCGTATAACAATGGGACAAGCAACCGGAGCCTGTTTGACGCCGATGCCACATCGGGAGCCGGGGGCAGCAAAATTAGCGTTGCCGGCTCCCTGGCTCTCAATGTGGTGAACGATATTAGTAAGGCTACCATCAGCAGCGGTGCAAATGTTCCAGCCAATGGCGGCGACGTGACAATTACCGCTGAAAATATTTCCGGCACCAACGCTAAAGCCACTCACGCGAACGAAGGAGCCAGCGACAGCAAACTAGGTGTAGGTGCATCGGTGGCCATAACCATTGAGACGAATGACACCGAAGCATGGGTTGGCGATAACGCGACAGTGACGGGAACAGGAAATAGCAAAGTTGCAGCCACAGCCGATGAGAAATTATCGAATAGCGCTGCCGGCGGCGCTGGCGGCGGAGCTGTGGGGGTTGCCGGTTCCGTGACGGAAGAAACGCTTTCCCTTACTACCAAAGCGTATATTGGTCAAGCAGCGACTATTGCCGCCGGGCAAAATGTGGCAGTCGAGGCTACCGATACAACGACTGCTAAAGATTATGCGGGTGCATTAGCTGACGGCACAAAAGTCGGTATCAGCGCTGGTGTCGACGTAGGTACTATTCAAAAGGACACGGAAGCCTATATCGGATCTTCCGCCAAGGTTAATAGTGGCAATAACGTGGATATCAAGGCGGTGTCCGGCGAGAATATTACCTCTGATGCCGCCGGATTAGCTGGTGGCGGCAGTGCTGGTATCGCCGGTGCCGGTGCCGGTTATTCCCTTACTGATATCACCAAAGCCTATATTGCCAACGGCACTCCCACGGAAACCACGCTCTTGACGGCCGGCGGCAGTCTCTGGCTGGATGCCGACAGCAATACCACGCTGAATATGGTTCAGAATATGGCTGGTATCGCCGATACGATAAGCTTTTGCGCCGGAGCCGGGGTAGCGGTAGTGAACAAGACGACAAAATCCTTTATCGGCACAGAGACGATCGGTGCCGGTACGACCAGCCTTGACGCTTCTAACACATCGGTAACCGCTTTGGGCAGCGGGACCGCTGGCGGCCTTACGGTAGATGACGGTTCCTTTAACGCCAGCTATGGGCAATACGCCAGTGATGAAAATCCTGTTTCGCTTCAGGATACTACCACGGATAAAAAAGGTAATGCTCAAAAAACCTCTATCGGTACCGCAAAAGATACTTCCGGCGATCAGGCTTTAAGCGAGAAGCGGAGCGTGCATAAAGGAACTACTTTCTGGCATGGCCTGGCTGTTACGGCAACCAATCAAGATGACATCCGTACCTTTGCTGTTGGAGGGGGGGTTGCAGCCGATGGGGCGGTTGCTTTATCCGGTGGCGTGAATGTAATTTCCAACACGACGAACGCCCAAATCGGCGACAAGGCAAAAATCAATCAGGATAATGATAGCGGAGCGGATGCGCAGCAGTCGGTCAGAGTTGCCGCGGGTAATGACCTCTATTATATTGGCGTGGCCGGTTCCTTGGCAGGCGGTTCGGTTGCCGGCGTTGGTGCCGGAGCCAATGTTACCGTTATTACCGACAGAACCGATTCCAGTATAGGTCAGTCGGCGCAAGTCAAGGCGAGGAACAGCCTGACGGTAAATGCCCAGGATGGGCAGCAGCTTATTTCTCTAGCCGCTAACGCCAGCATTGCCGGCGAAACAGCAGTCGCCGGTGCCGCTTCCGTATTTTATCTGGATAATGCGACCCAGGCTACGATTGGCGACAGCGCGACCGTTTACACCGGCGGCAACACCCTGGTTAACGCTATTGATACGACCGGTACGGATCTGATCGCCGGTGATGCGGCGGTGGGTTTTGGCACAGCCGGTGTCGGCGGTGCCGTAGGCGTTACTTATATTAAAAAAGATACCCAGGCAACGGTTGGCAGCAATGCTACGGTGGATGTTTTGACGGATCCGCAGCAGTCGGCAGTTAACATGCAGGCTGTTGACAAGGATGATTCCACAAAATTCGATAATGTGTCCGGTCTGCTGGTACAGGCCCAGACCCAGGAGAATGTCCTGACCGTGGATGCCGCCGGAGCGGGCGGCTTTTACGCCGGAGTGGCGGGAGCCGTATCGGTGGAGAGCCTTGATTTGACAACTCATGCCGGTATCGGCAGCAGCGCCAAAATCAATACCGGGGATGGAAAAAGAACCGGCGGCAGCAGTCAAAGCGTGACTGTAGCCGCTCATGACAATACCAAGCTGACCACCATTACCGGTGCGCTGGCGGGTGCCTTAGGGGCTGGAGTTGCCGGTGGCGTCGATGTGGGTGTTATTAAGGACAACACTCTGGCCGATATCGGTGATGGCGCAACGGTGAACGCCAAACAGGATGTGGATGTGTACGCTTTAGCGGAAAAAGCGGTGAACAGCACGACCGTCAGCGCTTCCGGCGGCTTGGGAGCCATTGCCGGCGGTGTGTCGGTCTATTCCATCGGCAACGGATTGGACAGCGATGCGACCAGCCGTTTGAGTACAGCGACAACCTATAAAACAAAGGACTCTTCCAAGAAAAAGAACGACCCAACCGTTTCCAGCGCAGATCAATATGCCGATAACGAAGCAACGAATTCTTCCGTCACCGATTTGCTGGGAAAATATAATAGCGGTTCCATGAGCGGTATCAGTTCTAGTGCAGCTACTTCCCGTAACAGCAGTAAAACCAGCTCGACACTATCTTACGATACGAAAGTATCGAAAGGGACGATTGCCCATATCGGCGCCGGGGCCAATATTCATGCCGGCAGCAAGGTAACGGTGCAGGCCAGCGATAAAATTAACAAATTAAATATAACTACCGGTATCGCCAGTGTAGGCGGTGTCGGGTTGGGAGCCGGCGTCGGTGTGGCAACGGTATCGGATGTGGTGAAAGCCTATGCGGACGACAATACGCAGATCAGTGCCAATAGTACGGGTTCGGTGAATTTTGCGGCGATTATGGATGAAACGGCTGCAGATAAGGCTTATGTTGGTTCGGGCGGTATCATCGCCGCCGATGCGGCGGTCGCTGTTCTTAAGGATCAGAGTCAGGTAGAAGCCAACGTGGGAAATCAAACCGCTATCCATGATGCGAAAACCATCAGTATTACGACTAGCGATAGCCGCCATCTTACGGCTGAAACTGTTGGCGCCGGCGTGGGAGTCGATTCAGCCGGCGCAGCGGTCGCGAAAGTGACCCTAGCTGGGTCCGATAAGGCTTATACAGGTAACGATGTGCAACTGGGCTTGCCTTCCATTACCAGCGGCTCCAGTACAACGGACCAAATCCTCATTGAAGGTAGTGCCGATTTGAAGGCCGACAGTACATCGGAAGCAGCCAACGGAGGAATCGGTCTGGCTGCCAGCGGCAGTGTTGCCGATGCCACTGTTGCAACAACAGTTGACGCTTACACCGGTAAAACAACAGTGACCACAGGCGGCTCCCAACTGGTTACAACCGGCAATACGTTGCACGATTCAGCGGGAAACACCATTGACAATGTTATCATTAAGGCCAGTGCCACGCCTATAGCGAAAGCAACGGCCAAAGGCATCGATATCGGGGCTTTGGAAGTTGGAGTATCCCAGGCGACGGCTTCGGCAAAACCGACTGTGGACGCTTATCTTGGACAGCAAACGACAGTGAACACGAATAATATAGCTATTACGGCTTTGGTGCAGACGCCGGGAAACGATGATTTTGTCTACGCCAGCGCTGTAGCTTCAGGGGGAGGGTTGATTGGCGTTAATGCTACTTCCGCTTCCGCCAGCAATGAAGCCACAGTCGACAGTTACATAGATGACGGCAGTAATTTAAAAATTTCCGGTCAAGCAGTTATTTTAGCTCAAACCGAAACACGGCAACATGCAGAAGCATCCGGTAAGAATGGAGGAATTGTTGCTGTGGGTGCCAATACAGCAACTGCCCAGTCAAATTCTAAAACGAATGCTTACCTGGGACTAGGGACTAAGGTTAATACGTCTGATACGGTTAATGGGACACTTGGGACACCACTAATGGGCCAATTGCTAAAGATTGATGCGGAGGGAACGGACGACAATTACGCCGTGTCGACGGCTGGAGCGGGCGGAGTAGTGACCGGTGCCGCCGCCACAGCTATCACGACGACGACCAGTGTGACCAATGCGTATGTGGAAGACGATACGCAGGTGGGTGAAATGTATGATACAACGAAGTATGATGCTTCCCTGAATACGGTCTATGTTCCCGTTTACTCAATTAAAACGGTAGAGATTGATTCCAACCATACGTCTAAATTCAATAGCAGTGTCAATACGTTGAGCGCAGGTGTTGTCGGTATGAGCGGTGCTAAGGCGACACATACCGAGACGAGTGATGTTACGGCCCGAATCAGCAAGCAAGCTGCGATCAACGTACCGGATGAAGTAAAGCTTGCGGCAAAAGACACGGTGGTGAAAGATTGGCTTGGGGATTTCAGCAATTTTGATACGGGTAAGTATAAGGATAAAGGGGATGCCGCCGACTGGAATATTGCCGCCGGCAGCGGCGGACTTGCTGGTGCTGCCGCTGTACAGGACAACATAACGGTAACAAGCAAAGCTATCGCTGAAGTCGGTGATCAGGCTGATATTCACGCTGGAAGCGACCCCGCCGGTACAGACTGTTTTACCGCTGATGCGGGCAGCAATATTATCGTGCATGACAAGAGCAAAATCAATGCCGGCGAGGCAATTTCCCAAGCCAGTGACCAAACTTCGCTGACGGTGACAAGCACCAATACCGTAAATTTTGGGGCAAACGCAAAAATTAACAGCCTCTACGGAAAAATCAAGGCTGGAGCCAGAGGCGACGCTGATTTGGACGACCGGGTAGCGGTGGATGTCTTTGGCGGCGTGTCAGTCGCTCCTTCCGGTCAAGCAAATGTGTCCTATACTGGGAAAAATCAGCTGGAAGTTAAGCAGAACGCCTCGTTAACGACCGACATGGATGATATTTTTTTGGCAGCCGGTCAGGATTCCAGCGGTAATTCCGGAACGATCAATGATTATGCCGATATTCACATCTGGGATAATACCATCGTCCCTATCGACGTGACTCCCAATCCCCGGGCTGACATTACCAATGATGCTAGCATCGCCATTGACGATGCTGCGGATGTGGCCAGCGCCCAGGATTTATACTTGATTGCCACGAAGGGACAGTTGAACGCCAACTACAGCGGCGTAGGAAAGAATACATATTCGGATCTGGCCAGCCTGATCGGCGTCAGCCTGGAACTTGACGGCGGTTCCGCCTCTGCAGCCGGTACCGGTAGTGTCGTTGTAAACGGAACGGCGGAAACAGGCAGAAATCGTAATTTGAGCCTTGATATAGGCCAAGGATCATATACTCCGCCTCCGTCGGAAATTGCCTATGACAGCGACGGCAATGTGATAGATCCACAAATTCAATGGACGAACAAGTATACAAGAGATTCGTCCAATAAAACGGATAAAATTATTTATCACGAAACGCAAACCACTGTTTTAACCAGTATGACGGAACGACTCAACAACTTGCAAAAATTAAGGGCCGAATATGCAACCGACCCGGTGGCTACTGGCGCTTACGACGCTGAAATTAAATTTTTAGAGACCAAAATGGTTGCTATGGGATTGGGGTATTGGATGACCAATCCGGATACAACCCAAAGTTTTGTCGCTTGTGTGCCGGCCTCCAGCTCGCAGAGTCCCCGGGAGATTGCGCAGGCTTATAAAAATACTATGCAAACGGCGCAGGTAAAATTGCAGCCGGTTCAGAATACCGTCAGTGCAATAAAGACAAGGGATATAGATCAGGGAGTATTGGATACTGACAACGCAACCCTGCAGACTGCTTCCCGTGACCTTGATACACTAGGAATAACGGATAAGACTACTGCTCATTTAAACTCTATTATTGCCGATGGTTCAACTCTCCAAACAACCAAAGATAAATGCACAGCCTACCTTACTGCAGCGGCTGCTGCGACTTTCGCCCAGAATAGAGTAGATGCCGACAAGAGAAATATTCAGACAAATGATACGCAAATTACTGATACCAGCATTTCTCTGAGTGATTATATAAAAAGTCAGGGATTTCTGAGTACGGATGCTTATAACGCCTTAAATACAACGATAACCAACGTAGTGAATCTGTATACCGATGACTATATCAACAGCCTATCGACAACTCCGGAGGACAGTTCATCGAAAATAAACTCCGTCACCATTGACAATGTTATGGCGAAGCTGGGGAATATAAAAGTTACAGCCGACAACCTTACAATTGGCGGCAGCGGCAAATTATCCGCTCCTGGGGATGCTTCTATAAAGATCACCAATTCCACCCCCAGTTATTTGACAGTCAACGACTTGACCATTCGCGACGGCGGGAACATTCTTATCAACGGCGGGGCGGCTTATACACTACCCGACATTGACAAATACAATAAGACGAAAGGATTGAATTCCGGGGATCATGCAAGCCAGGTTGTGACCAAAAAGAATTCCGATGCCCCCGTTATCTCTATCAGCAATACCTTCGATCCTTCTCAATATACCTATAATATAAGAGACACCAACGGAAATACAGAAACCTGCGATGTTTATGCCGCACCGGACATTACTCTCAATGGGACGATTGCCAATTTGGATGGCATAGTATCCATTGCCAGCAAGGCAGGAAGCATTTATTCCAACGGATCAATTTATGCAGGCACTGTGGATATTACCGCCACCAACGGCGATTTTGTACAAAGCTATGTGGAGGGATTTGACAATATCGGCGGCGATCCCAGCTATATTTACAACAACAGGAACAACAGTGACCTGAAAATCAAAGGCATTGTGGCCAACGGCAACGTCTTCATCAGCGCCCGCTACCTGAATATCAACGGCCTTATTCAAAGCGGCATTGCCGACTGGACGGTGACCATTCCGCAAGACGCGACACTGACGGCCACTGCCGCTCAATTGGGGCTGCCGACTCCCGACAAATTGGTTTTATTCTGCAATGTACAGAATGAAGATCATATGAGGTGGATTACGATTCCTGTTTATTATGACTACAGCAGTCAGAAATATCTCTTTGGTGCATCATCCACATCCGGTATTACTTACGACGAATTGCGGGAGGATTATCCTGATCAGATTCTTCCACCTCCTAAAAGCGGCCCTTTAACTTATAAAACAGCCAATGGCAATATAGCGACCTATAACTGGGACACTAACAAATATGAGTTTAATACAGCATTTGCCGAGGATATTAGCAAAACCTTGAGTCCGGGTTCATCCCGATTTGCGCTAAGTAGTACTACGGACAATATTCCAGTCGATTATGATGGCACCAGCCACGAATATGTTGTCGAGGAAACGGCGGTTCACGGCGGAACGGTACAGCTTTACGGCCAAATCATTAATACGGCGCAGGACGG
Source organism: Veillonellales bacterium (assembly GCA_039680175.1). Classification (NCBI taxonomy): domain Bacteria; kingdom Bacillati; phylum Bacillota; class Negativicutes; order Veillonellales; species Veillonellales bacterium. Next base: position 105,310 of record JBDKTO010000008.1, read on the forward strand.
CGCCAGCACAGGTAAAATAAAAGCACTGGACGGATACGGCAGCATTGCCATTACGAATAACTCCGACAAGGCTGTTGTTGTTAATAATCTCAGTACCGGCGACGGTACAGCCGGCGTTATTGATATTACCGATATCCAGTCGGTCAGTCCCGACGGTAAGACGGTGACAGCCAAGCATACGGTTTATACCAGTAAAGACGGTGTACTTACCGAGAAAGTGGATGGTCAGACTGTGCCTGTATCCAGCCCGACCACTATAACCAACCAGGACGGCTCCACCCGGCAGGGAACAACCTATCAGCCCCAAGAAAGCCTGTACTATACCTGGACTACGGGTACAGATACATCGATAACCACCACATACTATTACAAAACCAAGAAGCTCTTAGGCTGGAAATTTTCCGATCATTTGGAAGGGGATGTTACGGGTATATCGATGGGCGTAGAAACACCTCTGGATGGAGGTATTTATTTAAGCAATAGCCGGCCTTACGATGGATCCACAACTGGCACGGTGATCGACAACTACAGTTCCGATGGATATCATTCCGGTATTACGATTCAAGAATCTAACGGAACGCCTCAATACCAAAAACTGCAGGAATGGACGACAAGTTCCTGGCTGGGACTTGTGAAAACCTACCACCAGATTTATGAGATCACTAAGCCGATGAAAAACATTACGATCAATACTGTTTCCGCCAGTAACCCTATCGGCATTGAATTTATCGGCAGCAACAGCGGAACAGTCAAGATTACAAGCAATACGAACATTGGTTTGACCGGCTCGATCAGCAATTCTGCCGGAGCAACAACGATTCATGCCGGCAGCGGCGATATCAGCCAGAATGCAGGCGCTCTGATTACCACAAAGACGTTGGATATGAGCGGTGCCACTATAGGTACCAGCGACCAGGCAATCCGAACGGAAAATGTTGATACGCTGACGGCTGTTGCCAACGCCACGAATACGCAGACTGCTGTTGCCGACACCGGAAATATTTACGTAAATCAGATAATAGGCGGTATTGGACTTAAGCAGGTGACAGCCGATAAAGGAATTGTCAATATTGTTGCCGATGGCAGCATTACCGGAGTTAATGCTGCTACAAATGATTCCGGCGGCAATAAGTCTGTAGTGAGAGCAAAACGGATTGAACTCACCTCCAATAATGGCTCTATCGGCACCAGCGACAGTAATGGAGCGCTGCAGATTGCGGCAGGCGATACGTCGTCCATTCTGGCAGCGGATAAAAAACAGTATGGCTTGAAAGCTTCCGCCATGGATGGAATCTATATTAAAAATAATCAGGATACAAGTAACAATCAATACGACGGAAACCTGCTGGTGGATACGGTGGTATCCGCCATCGGTGATGTAACCTTATCGACTGCGGGTCAAATGATCGATAATAATCTTGAGGAACAAATAGACAGTCACACATACAATCAATTGTTAAACTATTGGAATTCCTTGCAGCTTACGGGTAGCGCGGCCGAAGATAAATTGACAGACGCGGTTACAGCCTATGAGCATAGAAAAACAGCCGACTACCAGACCTATTGGCAATTAAAAACGCATATCGACGGCAATGGCAAGTATCAGCTTACGGATGCGGAAACAGCTTGGCTGAACGCACAGAACCAGGATATAACCGCCTATGTGCAGAGTCAGGCGGATAAGTACGATGCTTTGAAAACGGAAGGGGTTGATAAATGGAATCACGCCAGCGGCACTTTTGACTCAACCTGGACCTACACGGTTAAAAAGGGTTCGGATGAATATAATCAATTGGCGAAAGGCCATTCCTGGACAGATACCCAACTGGCTGTATCCGTGTCAAGCGGTACGCTGAAGCAGCTCACCGATACCAACCCCGTAATAAAGGCGCCCAATGTTAAGGGAAAACACGTGCAGTTGAATGCAGATAAGGGAATCGGCTCCGAAGTAACCCTCAATATAAGTGCCGATGCAATTAAAAATCCGTTAAATAACACAACATCGTCGATTGTCCTGACCGATGATCAAAGAGTTGCCCTGGCGGCGGCAGAACGGGATGATATCAAAATCAACGCCGACGGGTCCATTCAGGTACTGCAGCGCAAGCCGGTGAATGTCGCTGTGGGAAGTGACGGCTACCTGCTGGCGACAGCGAAGGCTGATTACGCCTATCTGGCCTCCGAAGGATCGGTGCCGTTGGAAACAATCAACGCCCAGGGACCGGTGCGGCTGAAAGTCTCTGGTGGTATTGAAAATGCATGGACCGATTCAACGGCGAACATTATCAGCAATGGGCATAATGTGGTACTGGAAGCTGCGGACGGCAGCATCGGAACAATGACGAATCCGGTTCGGCTTGATCTTTCAGGACAGGGAATTCTCACCGCCCGGGCCGACGGCAGTATTTATATCACCGATAAGTATACCGGCAGTGGTGCTAACGAGAATCTTAAGATTGACAATATCTATTCCAAGCATGATGTAAATCTTGATGCTGCCGGCTCCATTCTCGCGGCATACACCGATACAGTCAATATCGAAGGCGAAAACTTGACATTAACGGCGGGAAACGGCAATATCGGTGTTGCTTCCGATGCGAAGAACGATACTGCGTCCAAGTATCTGCAAGTAACGCTTGAAAAGGCGGATTCTGATCAACCGCCTTACGAACTAACGGCAACGGCAGAGAATGGAGATATTTATTTGGCAAGTCCTGGTACTAATGATTTTACAATCGCCAAGGTAAAGGCGCATAATGCCTACCTAATGTCCGATGCCGGCGATATCCAGATTGATGCTGCAAAAGGGGGTGTTACCGCAACTACTGTTGCCGACTTGTATGCGTACAAATCAGTCTTCCAGGCGGCAGCGGGGACAGCTATTGCGGCTGATGATATTCAGCTTGAAGCCCATACCGGCAGTATCGGAGCAAGCAACACCGGCGGCGGGGCACTGCAAGTTGCCGCTACCGGTGCCGTAACGACAGCTAAAGGAGCGCAGGGGGTCTACCTTACGCAGGAGGGCAGCTTTATCGCCAACGATGTGGAGTCGACCGCCGGGAATATCAGCTTAACGGCGACGACGGGCAATCTTGAGACAGGTACAGTCACCGCCACCAGCGGCAGCGTGACAATGCACGCCCATAACAACATCACTGCTGGTACGACCACCGGCGCTGCCGGAGTGAGCCTGACGGCGGACACCGGAGATATTAAGGCAACTCAAACGAGGGTTACCGGCAGCGACGCGGCGGAGGGCATAACGATGACGGCGACGGCGGGCAATATTGAGACAGGTACAGTCACCGCCGCCGGCGGCAGCGTGGCAATGCACGCCCATACTGGCATTACCGCCGGTATGACTGTCGGCGGTGCCGGAGTGAGTCTGACGGCGGACACCGGAGATATTAAGGCAACCGAAACGAGGGTTACCGGCAGCGACGCGGCGGAGGGCATAACGATGACGGCGACGGCGGGCAATATTCAGGCCGATACGGTTACGGCCCAGGGAGGAACCATCATATTAAATGCCGGCGGTTCGATTACTTCTGTGGGAACATCCGGTTTGCCGGACGGGATCAGCGGCAAGGCCGGAGTGAAAATGACGGCTGACAATATTACTGCGGATGATGTGGAATCGACGGCAGGAGACATCAGCTTAACTGCTGCGAATGTCAATACGAAAACGGTCAAAGCGGATAGTGGCAATATCAACTTAACGACGACGGGCAATCTTGAGACAGGTACAGTCGCCGCCGGCGGCAGCGTGACAATGCATGCCCATAACAACATTACCGCCGGTACGACCACCGGCGGTGATGGAGTCAGCCTGACGGCTGACAGTATTACCGCGGATGATGTGGAATCGACGGTAGGAGACATCGGCTTAACTGCTGCGAATGTCAATACGAAAACGGTCAAAGCGGATAGTGGCAATATCAACTTAACGACGACGGGCAATCTTGAGACAGGTACAGTCACCGCCGGCGGCAGCGTGACAATGCACGCTCATAACAACATTACCGCCGGTACGACTACCGGCGCTGCCGGAGTGAGCTTGACGGCGGATACCGGAGATATCGATACTACTGACGTGGAATCGTCGGCGGGAGATATCACTATTGATTCCAAGCAAGGGGCCGTAGGATTTACCCATGTAATAGCGAAAAAAGGTTCTGTGGTACTGACGGCGCAGCAAGGCGATCTTAAAGCAAAGACTGCTGATTCTGCGGGTAATATTCAGGCGGATGTCATTACCTTAACGGCAAATAGCGGCAGCATTGGGGCTTCGGCAAGTCCGCTGCTGATTGACTCGTCCACTACCACGGACGGAGTGGTAACGGCAATGGCCGCAGGAAGCGTTTACCTTCAAGAAGTGAATGGCAACTTTAACATTAATCAAATTCAGTCCGCAAACGGAGGTAATATTGATCTGACTGCCGCTAACGGTTCTCTGTTGAATCGCGCCCAACAGAACGGAGCTGTGAATCTGATTGGGCAAAACATAACCTTGGCTGCAGCGCCGGGAAGCATCGGTGAAATGGGGAAACGTTTTGTAGTTGAGGCTGGAGGAATATTGAATGCTTCTGCCGATAGCGACGTGGATCTGGAACAGCATACCGGCAATTTACAATCCGATTATATCAGGAGTACCCATGGTTCTATGGATTTAAACATACCCGACGGCAAAGCATTGGTGACTGACTTGTCGGCTCCAAACGGAATACTGCAGATAGCGGCAGCCGGAGGAATGAAAATTGGTAATTTGGATGGTTCCCAGATTACCCTAGGTTCTCCATTGCCGGACAGTGTTATCGAAATTAGCCGCGTTCGCGTTTCTAATGGAATGACTATTAATGCCGATATTATTAACTTGTCGTCAGTTACCGGTAGCGGAAGCGGGCCGCTGGAATTTAGTTTTGGCGGCGGCAGCCAAGGTTTGGCCAAAGATATTACGGTCGAAGTGACGTCGCCGACCAGAATTGATTTTACCCATTTAGCTGCGGATACGGCTACAATTGATGCCCAGGCGGATACGTTGCAATTTGACGATATCACCATCGGCAGTCGGGCAGATATTAATAATAACCTTTTCACTGTAGTAGTCAATAATCATTATGCCGGTACGTTGGAAGGCGATGTAGAATTGAATCCGGGAGAAACGCCATTCAACTTGTATATGTCAACCAACAAATATGTCTCTACCAGTTCCAGAATTTTAAACTACGATCCGTCCTTTATAGTCAACGACTTCAGCACCGACAACAGCTATACCCGGGTAGCGGAAAAAATGCTGGTAGGTATGACTAAGCCGCTGGCAACGACCGGGAACTTTGTTCCGGTTCCCGTTGCTGCACCAACTACTATTATCGGAAGCGGTGTTAATATCGGAATGAGCCTGATTACCGGGGCAGTAACCGGAACAACATCCGAACCAAGTATCGTACCGGGTGCAGGAACTGCGGCAGAAAGCACTCCTCAAGCAGGTGTCGGCGTGCCGAGCGCGGCAATTACAGCCGGAAGCACGCCTGAAGCAAGTATTGGTGGAATACTGAGTGGGGGAACAGGCCTTCCAGCAGGAGGCATTGTTACGAGTGCTGAAAGTGCAGCGGCTGGAGAACCCGGGGTTATCGGTTCTGATGATAAGGAGAAAGAAAAAGACGCCGGTTCCGGCGACGGTGAGTAATTTAAGAAAGGTTTACCCGCCGCTGTGCCCGTGGCGGAAGCAGTAACCGCAACAAATGGAGAAAAATAAAAATTACAAAACAGAGAGAAGGAATTTGATTATGCTTCAGGGGAAAAAAATATTGTTTGTATTCATGGCCATCGGCATCTTACTGTGTGCCATGGGAACGGTTCAGGCCGCGCCTGCCGCTGCGTCCGTGGGTTATGTTGATTATTTATATTTGATTAATCACCATCCCGATACATCTGGTGCTAATGAGGCGCTGAAGGCAGAGCGTGATCAGGATAAGCAGCAGTATGACGAGAAGTCCGCCGCACTCAGTGACCCGGATAAACAGGCCTTGGCAAAACAACTCAATCAACAGGTGGAGCAAAAGAGGCAGGAACTGCTTAAGCCGATCGCGGAAAAAATTAATGCTGCAATCAAAGAAGTTGCGGATGAAAAAGGGTTGTCAATCGTCATCAGTAAAAACAACGTGATTTATGGCGGGGTTGATATTACCGCTGATGTCTTGCAAAAGATCGGCGGTAAATAAGCAGCTAAAAATCATCTTTCTAAAGTGGATGTGGCGCAAAACAAGGCTTTTGTATCCGAAAGGATCAAAAGCTCAGTTTGCAAAGGGAACATACTAAAGGATTTAAATTATAAAGTCGATATTATGTTCAAATAATTTTAAACATAATATCGACTTTTATCTGATAAATAGTTCTTTATAAGATGAGTTTGTTCACGCTTTTTACAGCGATACAAAACCCGCCACCGATTGACTGTCGTCAAGGTGACGAGTTTTTGACGCTTAATTTTTTGAATTTGTTGGGATGGGTTCAATTTCCGTATACACTCATAGCGTTGGTAATTCGAAAATATATTAACTTTTGAAAGGACAATGTTATTTGACGTAGTATAAAATAATTGATAATTGGTTTGTATACTACTTGAGATATATAAAGCGTAAGGTGCAAAATGAGAAATTTAGGGGACTGGTTTAATAGTATCGAAGGAATTCGAGCAGCAATCAAAAATTTTACTATTCCTAAATTTATAAATAAAAATGAAGTAGTAGATATTAAAAATAGGTTTATATCATCAAATATATCGTGTACCCCAAGGTACATTATTTTGTCCGCTGGATTTTTCCATTAAAAAAGAAGAAATATGCACCAAGAAACTTACTGTCCCGGCAGCGGTATAATTCCCCTGCATAGTAATGCGTTGAAATGATGACAAAACAGTAAGAAGGTGGATAGGGATGAAATTCTCAGAACGAACCCGATATACATTGGCGAATTCCATTAAAGAACTTATGAGAAATATTCCACTAGATAAGATTAGTGTTCGGGAAATAGTCGAGAATTGTGGAACGACCCGCCAAACGTTTTACCGGAACTTTAAAGATAAATACGATTTGGTCAATTGGTATTTTGACAAAATTGTTCAAAAGACCATCAAACAGATGGGACTGAGTCTGTCTTTAGAAGAAGGGTTAA